>NZ_JBFAYQ010000025.1:0-107848 GCF_040681345.1 Streptomyces sp. NPDC051776
CAGAACCCCTCAGCAAGGTTCATCGTTCCAGGTCAGGAAGGCACTTTCGCGTTTTCCGACCCAGCCAGCCGTACGCAAATGAAACGGCGAGGCTAACCCCGGGAGGTGCCGACGATCGGTATCGGCCCCCGGCGCCCCGTAGGGTTGGACCCGTCCGGCGGACAACCAGTGCAGACGACGAATGACGGGGCGTGAGCATGAGCCGGTATCTCGAGCCGAAGACCGTTGAGCGCGGGGGTTTCCGCATCAGCGTGCCCGACTCGTGGTGGGAGTTCGACGTACGGCCCGAGTCGCGCGACGACAGCATCCGGCAGATGGTCAACGAGCGCATCCGCGCCGTGCCCGAGATGGCCGAACACCGCGATGTGCTCGTCTCCTTCCTGCAGCGGTCCGCGCGCGAGGCGTGGGAGTCCGGCGCCGTCTACTGCGGCTGCATGGCGGAGAGTTTCGGCGGAGAGGTGCCGATCACGGCGTCGGTCACCGTGTCGCTGGTGGGTGCGCGTACGGCCGACGGGACCATCCTGCCGACCGATCCCTCCGCCATCGTGGGGCAGTTGAAGCCGCGGATCGCCAAGCGGGAGGGCGACGCGTGGCGGAAGGTCACGACGGTCGACATCCCCGAGGTCGGCATCGCCGCGCGTACGCATGGGATCGAGGACATCGAGATTCCGCCGGACAACCGCACCGTACGCGCCGTTCTCATGCAGACGTTCATCCCTGTGCCCGGCCAGGAGGGCAAGGTCGCTCTCGTGGCCGGAAGCAGTCAGGTGCTCGACCTCGCCGACTCGTTCTTCGACATCTTCGACGCCATCACGTCGACTTTCCGCTTCGCGTAACGGACATCACTGCGGGGCAGTAACTCCTCGCGTAGCGTCTTGGGGTTGGGCCGTTCGTGGATCACGACCGCCGGGGGAGGCATTCACATGGGTGGGAAGAAGCCCGATTTCGCGATTCCGCTGAGTGAGCTGGAGGGGTTCGGCGGACGGCTGAGGTCGATCAAGTCCCGGATGAACGGGACGAAGAAGATGTTCGAGGACTACCGCGAGGACATCGGTGACGGCGGAGTCGTCGACAAGCTCGAGGAATTCGAGTCCGGCTGGGAGGACGGGCGCGAGGACATCGACCAGCAGTTGAGCGGTCTCGCCGACATGGCCGACGCGGTCGTCCGCGAGGTGCGCAAGGTCGATCACGACCTCGAGAAGGAACTCAAGAAGAACACCAAGAAGGGCGAGAAGCAGATCGGCAGCGGCAAGGGCGGCGGCACCGTCAAGGTCGGCGACGACATCGGCAAGGACAAGAAGCACCCCACTGCTGTCGACAAGTAGCGTTAGTACCCGCCGCTCCCCGAGAGCTCAGCGTAGCCACCGGAGTGCGTTCAGGATGGAACGGCGCAGCAGGCAATGAGCATGGACCCCTTGCTCCTCGGCCCACGTTGGTATCGGATTCTTCTGCACTCGGTACTCACCGTCGTACTGACGGCAGCCGGCATCGGAGCTCTGGTTGTCGGAGGCGGCCTCAGCGCCCTCGGGCCCGAGTCTGAAACCGGCTTGGATGGTTTCCGGGACCGCTTTCTCGCCTCCACGGTCGTCGTGTGTGTGGGCGCCGTGGCTCTGCGCCTGGCCTTCGGATTCGGCCGTGACACGCTTGCTCTCGTCTCGACATCAAGAAGGAAACGCAAAGAGCCGGCCTTGCCGTTCGGACGCAGCGCTCCGTGGGGTTTCTACATGGGCTGCGGGTACGGCGCCATGGCTGGGATCTTCCTCCTCACCGGCGCTTCCGAGCTGGGGACGTGGACGGCCTTGCCGATCGCTTGGTTGCCGCCCGTCGTCCTGCTGGTCTGGCGTTTTCCGACTGCCTGGCGCGCCCGCCGGGGGCGACAGGCTCTTCGGGACGGCGGCACAGTCGACCGGTCCGATTGTCACCACCCGTCAGCAACGTGTCGTCCGCAAGAAGACCCGCGCCCAACGCCGGGGCTGACTCGATCAACAACACCCCTGGTATGGGCTCGAAGCAGCGCTCAGTCCGCGCTGTCGCTGCCGACTCCCTGCGCTTCGGCCCAGCCTCCCTCGTCGTCGGCAAAGACCCGGATACCTCTGACAAACTCATCGAAATCGGGTTCCGCAGCAACCAGACGGCCCAATTCTCCGGTCGAAGCGAAGGCGATGATGTCGACCCCCTTCTCGTCGTCACGTAGTGCGTACCAAAGATTCGCCGCGATCGACTGGTCTTCGAGGAGTACATGATTGAGCGACCGGAGTCCGACACCATAGTGTTCTGTCGGGAAGTCCGTGACCTGCGGAATTCGCATGGTGTCCGAATTATCAGCCCTTACGTGCTGGCGCAAGGTCGCAGTACGTTCCCCTTCGGCCGGGCCGAACCAAAGATGGATGGCAATCGGACTCTGCGCAACACTATCGAAGTAAAGATAGTGACTCTCGCCCAGGGCTGAGTTCCTGTAGACCTCGCGGCAACCGACGAGAACCTTGGCGACACGGCGCACTTCTCGGCGACTCTCGGCGATCTCGTTCATGGCCAACAGAACGTGAGCCGCACTCCTGCTCCAGTCCTTCTCATCGTCCCACGGAGTCTCATTCCACTCATCCGTGGCAGGAATTTCAACCCACCGTTGAAGATCGTAGTCTATATCAACCCAGCTCATGCGCTCACTCTCATCTATGGGGCGTTGTCGTACCAGCCGGCTTTGCTGAGATTCCAGTCCTTCGCATCGTTGTACGGTTCTACACTCGGTTTGTCCGGCATGATGAAGTCGCTACTGCCGATTGCCTTGTCGGTCACGTCGATACCAGTGCCCGCTCCGAAGGCGCCAATATTCCAGTTGCCGCTTCTGGCCGCCTTCTGTGCGGCTTCCTGGGTGGCCGCATCCCCGCCTCGTTTTGCAGCCTCATGCTGAGCAAGCTTCTGAGCGGCTGCGAGTTCAGGGTCGCCGCCCGCTTTCAGGATCTCCCCGGGAGTGGGCTTCGGCATGTCGGTAGCCACCCGCCTGGGCTTGACACCGTCGAGCAACCTTTTCTTCTGAGCCATGATGGCTTTTCTCGCCTCATTGCTCTTGGCCTGCTCATACTTCTTTGTCAGCTCGTCGAGCTTGCCTTGAATTGAGGCCTTGCCGGACTTGGCCTCCTGGCGATCCGCCTTCACCGAGGCCGCCTTGGCAGCCGACGCACCAACCTCAATGCCCCTGACCGCGAGAGAACCCACCCTCATAGTGGCAATGCTGAGTATGTCGAGTGCCACGTCGCCCCAGCCTCCGTTGCCGGTCAGGGCCATGAGGACATGGGAAGCAGTCGTAACGGCCGTGACCGCTGTTCCAAAGGTGAGGAGCATTGGGGCCAGGGCCACCAGCCAGGGCGCAGTAGCGAACATCATGATGACCAGTGCGGCGATGGCTGCTATGGTCACCAGCCAGCCGAGCACTTCAAGCACCGCTTTGATGGTATCGAGATTTCTCTCGATCCAGTTCGATGTCCAGCTCCAGAAGCCGTCTTCGATATCGTCGTCGATGATGTCACGAATTTGCCGAGCCAAGTCATCGGCTCCGGACCCGTAATCGCCGACAGCCGTGTTGTATCGGCATCGTGCGGCGTCTAGCTTCTCCCGCGCTTCCTTCAGCTGACCCTTCTGATGGGCGTTGAGCTCCTCTTCGGCCTTCTTGGTAGTGTCGGAGCCCGGGTCCGCGCTTCCGACAAGGCCCTTGATTGTCTCCTCGGCTGACTGCGCTGAGGTCAAGGCAGCGGCAGTTTCCTCCTGAGCGTGCCCGAGCTGATCCACCCAGCTCTTGAGCTTTGCTGAAACGCGCTCGTAACGGCCGGCGGTCTTCTCCAGCTTGGCCTTGAGTTTGTCCGCCGCGTCCTTCATTTCGTCGGCGTACTTGCCCTTAAGACCCTCGCCTTCACCGATACTTTTGAGCCGTTTGATCTGGTCACGGATCTCGCCTGCCGTGTGGTGCATCGTTTTTTTGTCCGGACCGCAGATCCTCGACATCACCCGGCGTAGGGTCCGAGTAGCGGTCCTCCGTGGCCAGTGGATGCCAGTCCTTGGGCCGCGCTTTGCCAAACCCCATGTTGTAAGACCCCCCGTGATCTACTTCTCGCCCTTGGCCTTGTCCGCGAGATCCTTGTCGGTTTTCTTGAAGGAATCCTTCACCTTGGCTGTCATCTCGAGTACTTCACTGATGTTCGACAAGGTCTGCTTGCGGTTGTCCGACCAGTTGTCGGCGAATTCACGCATGGCGTCACGAAGACTTTTGGCTCCTACTGCTTCCGCAAGAGCATCCTGACGCTGCGTGCAGCGCCCGAACTCGCGACGAAGAATCTTGAGCGACTCCTCCGAACCTTCGAGCAGTCGGTAGTCGACCTTCAGATCTGACTTGTCACCCACATCCGCCCCCTGCTTCTCCCCCTCGTCCTTTCGAAGATCAGCCTTCCCGGCTGTCAGCGGCCAGTCAAGTCGGGGGCTGTGCCGACCGTTCTGTGCCCGATGGTGAGACAAGTCGCGGCCCCCTGCCGGCAACTCATAGGCTTCTCGACCATGCAATCCGAGAGCGTCTCGTCCGAGACGGCCACGCCCACGACCGCTGGATACAGTCTTGTACTCCCACCCGGCTGGGTCAGAATCCCCCTGCGAGGGGGCACAGATGAAGCCATTCGCACCGTGGTCAAGCGAGCGTTCGCAAAGCCGCCTCGCGACGTGCCACGGGATGAACCGGCCAAGCTTCGTGTCCAGTTGGAGGCACGGCTTCGGGACACAGCAACCCAGGCCGCTGAGAGTGATGGTCTCGATCTGTATCTCCCGACTGCCCCACGCGGCGGCGTCGGCCTCACAGGTTCCTTCATCGTCTCCGAGATACGGCTGCGAGTCGGGGACTCGTTGAACGCCGATGACATCACCGGGGAGCTAGCAGCAAGGGCATCGTCACAGAAGGTCTCTGTGGACGGCCGGACGGGCGCCCGTACCGAACGCGCGCTGCCAGCCAACGAGAGCCGCGGAGCTCCATACGCGTCACGGCAGGTGAATTACGTACTGCCTGTACCCAAGGCCCCGGGACGCTGGCTCACAATTGCCTATTCCACGCCGGCAGACGGCAACCCAGAAGGTGAGTACGCCGACCTACTGGTGGAGTTGTTCGACGCGATCATGTCCACCTTCGACTGGATACTACCGGAACGCCCGGAGCAAGCGGCACTAGACGGAGCATGAGCTCGCACTTGGCGTACGGGCCCGGCGCCGCAGTGGCATGCGGCGACGCCGGGCCCGCGCAATTGCGCAAGGTGCAAGGCCGAAAGACCCGCGTCCTACTTCTTCAGGCCGCGCTCGAGCTCCGAGTCGAGGTTGCGGAAGGCCTCGGCGGCCTTGTCCAGGAACTGGGCCATGCCGTCCATGCCCTCGATGGTGTCGGTGGCGCCCTTCGTGAACTCCTCGTAGGACTGGTCGAACTGCTTCGACGCCTTTTCCGTGACGAAGCCGTCGTTGATGAGCTTCTTCACGTACTTCTCGGCGGCCTTGAGGTCCTTGTCGATGGCCTCGCGGTGCTTCCGAATTTTGTCGGCAGCATCCTCCATGTCCTGGTAAGTGAGATTCACATCGCCCTTGCCCATATGGCTCCCCTTCTTGTGTCGAACGTGCCGCAGGGCAGACCCCCGTGGCCACCGTGCTTCTCATGATGCGGATGTGTGATGGTCCGCTCGGTAAGGCAGCTTACGGGTGAGGACACCGCCAACGCAGCCGTGGTTCCGGGCGCTTGGGCCTTTCATGCGGGACAAGTCCGATAGGACCCGTTGTCCATGGGCCCCGTCGTCCGGATATCGTCGCCTGGCAGTGAGGTTCGCGTACGGGGGAGCCTCCGTAGGACTCGAGGAGGTCGCTCGTGCGCCTGACTCTGACGGTCGTCGATCCGCTCGGCGGTGCCGGCGCCGATGTCGTGCTCGACACCGATCCCGAGGCGCAGATCGGCGATATCGCGCGCGAACTCGCCCAGCAGGTCGGCGCAGGCCAGGCCGGTGGCGGCGCGCAGATCATCCCGCTCCAGAGCCAGCGCGACACTGCCGGCCGCCAGAGCGCCGCGGCCGGTGTGCCGCTGGTGTACGTCGACGGGTACGCCCTCGACCCCTCCCTGACCGTCGCCGGGTCCCCGCTGCGCGAAGGCGCCGTGGTCAGCCTCAACGATCCGGCAGGCTGTCTCCCCGGCGAGCCGGGCGGCCTGGTCGAACTGCGCGTCGTCGGCGGCCCCGAGGCCGGTTCCGTGCACCGCCTCGGCATCGGCCGGTACGAGATCGGGCGCGGCTCCTCCGCGTACATCCGCATCAACGACCCCGAGCTGGACGATCGCGCGCTCGTCCTGTCCGTGGCCGCCGACGGCACCTGCCAGGTCGCACTGCCCGGCAGGGCCGGTGCCGGGGGCGCCCGCGGGGCCAAGGATTCCCCCAAGCTCACCCTGGACGGCAAGGAGCTGGAGGAGGCCAAGGCGGACTGGCCGCTCGGCGGTCAGATAGGCGTCGGCAACACCCTGCTGGAGATCGTCCGATACGCCCCGCCCAACGCCGCCCTCAAGTGGTCGGACGACGGTGCGGGCCTCGACTACAACCGGCCTCCGCGCCTGCGGCCGCCGGACCGTACGACCCGCTTCCGGCTGCCCGGCCCGCCCCGTGAGCACGAAGCGCGCCCGCTGCCCTGGCTGATGGCGTTCATGCCCCTGGTGGCGGCTGTGACCATGGCCATGCTCATGGACCGCTGGTACTACCTGATCATGGCCGTGATGAGCCCGGTCATGCTCTTCGCCAACTACTTCATGGACAAGAAGCACGGGCGCAAGTCGCATGCCAAGCAGGTGGCGGAGTACAAGGAGCACAAGGCCCGTATCGAGAAGGACGCGCAGGACGCGCTGGTCGCGGAGCGGCTCGACCGCAGGACGGCGATGCCGGACCCGGCGACAGTCCTGACGCTGGGCACCGGCCCTCGTACCCGTCTGTGGGAGCGGCGGCGCACCGACCGCGACCACCTGCTCCTGCGCGTCGGCACGGGCCAGTTGCCGTCCGAGGTCGTGCTCGACGACCCCGAGCAGGACGACCACCGCCGCGAGGTCACCTGGAAGATCGAGGACTGCCCCGTCGCGCTGCCGCTGCGCACGCTCGGCGTCGTCGGCCTCGCGGGCCCCGGGGACTCCGCCCGCGCGCTCGGCCGCTGGGCCGTCGCGCAGATCGCTGCCCTGCACAGCCCCATCGACGTACAGTTCTACGTCCTCACGGAGGGTTCGGCGCGGAACAGTTGGGACTGGATGCGCTGGCTGCCGCACTCCCGGCCCGGCAGCGGACAGGACGCCAACGCCCTGATCGGTACGGACGCCGAGACCGTCGCCGCGCGCGTCGGCGAGCTGACCCAGCTCCTCGACGCCCGGCAGAAGGCGGCCAAGGAGTCCGGGGGCCGCAGCGCCTCCTTCTCCGACCCCGACATCGTGGTCGTCTGGGACGGCTCGCGCCGGCTGCGCTCGATGCCCGGCGTCGTACGGCTGCTGCGCGAGGGCCCGTCCGTCGCGATGTACGCGGTGTGCCTCGACGACGAGGAGCGCTTCCTGCCCGGTGAGTGCCAGGCGTTCGTCATCGCCGAGCCCAAGCCCGTCGACACCGCGGAGGCCATGGCCGTCACCGAGACCGCACAGGCCGGCCATGCGGCGCAGCCGGGCGGCTTCCCGTCGTTCCAGGCGTGGCACCCCGGTGCCTCCGGCGCCCACGGCCAGCCGGGTCCCGCGCTCGCCGAGCCGCATCTGCGGCTGCGCGTGGAGCAGACGAGCGCGGAGACGGTCAAGAACGTACGGCCCGACTTCGTCTCGCCCGCCTGGTGCGCACGCCTGGCCCGGTCGCTGTCCCCGCTGCGCGACATCAGCGGCGAGACCGAGGACGCGGGCCTGCCCGCCGCCAGCCGGCTGCTGGACGTCATCGAAATGGAACCGCCGAGCGGCGAAGCGGTCGCGGCCCGCTGGCAGTTGGGCGGTCAGTCGACGATGGCGGTGATCGGCGAATCGTACGACGGTCCGTTCGGCATCGACATCCGGCGGGACGGCCCGCACGGGCTCATCGCCGGTACGACCGGTTCCGGTAAGTCCGAGCTGCTGCAGACGATCGTCGCCGCACTCGCCGTCGCCAACACACCGCAGAACATGACGTTCGTGCTCGTCGACTACAAGGGCGGCTCGGCGTTCAAGGACTGCGTCCAACTTCCGCACACCGTCGGCATGGTGACCGACCTGGACGCCCATCTCGTCGAACGGGCACTGGAGTCGCTGGGCGCCGAGCTCAAGCGGCGCGAGCACATCCTCGCCGACGTCGGCGCCAAGGACATCGAGGACTACCAGGACCTGGTGCGCCGCGACCCGGCGAACCAGCCGCTCCCTCGGCTCCTCATCGTCATCGACGAGTTCGCATCCATGGTCCGCGACCTGCCCGACTTCGTCACCGGCCTGGTCAACATCGCCCAGCGAGGCCGTTCGCTCGGCATCCACCTGCTGCTGGCGACGCAGCGTCCGAGCGGTGTGGTCTCGCCCGAGATCCGTGCCAACACCAACCTGCGCATCGCGCTGCGCGTGACGGACGGCAGCGAGTCGACGGACGTCATCGACGCCCCCGACGCCGGCCACATCTCCAAGTCCACACCTGGCCGGGCCTACGTACGCCTCGGCCACGCCTCGCTCGTCCCCTTCCAGTCCGGCCGCGTCGGTGGCCGCCGCCCCGGTGCCGCCGACCCGCAGACCGTGGCACCGTGGTCCGGACGCCTGGAGTGGCAGGACCTGGGGCGGGCATCGCTGAAGAGGCCCAAGGCCGCCGCGCGCGAGGAGGAGGAGATCACCGACCTCAAGGTCCTCGTCGACGCCGTCATCGAGGCCAACACCCGTCTGGGCATCCCGGCACAGCACAGCCCGTGGCTTCCGGCCCTGGACACCACGCTGCTGCTGGACGACATCCCGACGGTACGGGGCGCGGGCGCCCTGCCGCCGGCCCCGTACGGCATCGAGGACCTGCCCGCCGACCAGGCGCGCCGCCCGGTCGCGATCGACTTCGCGAACTTCGGCCACCTGATGATCGGCGGTGCGCCGCGCAGCGGCCGCTCGCAGGTGCTGCGGACGATCGCGGGCTCGCTGGCCCGTACGCACTCGGTCGCGGACGTGCACATCTACGGCATCGACTGCGGCAACGGTGCCCTCAACGCACTGACCCGGCTTCCGCACTGCGGCGCGGTCGTGGGACGTTCGCAGACGGAGCGGGCCACGCGCCTCATCAGCCGCTTGGCCGGTGAACTCACGCGCCGTCAGGAACTGCTGGCCGCCGACGGCTTCGCCGACATCGGCGAGCAGCGGGCGGCTGTCGCCGAGGAACAGCGCCTGCCGCACATCGTGCTGTTCCTGGACCGCTGGGAGGGCTGGCTGCCGACGCTCGGCGAGATCGGTCACGGCGAGCTGACGGACGAGCTGATGGCCATCATGCGGGAGGGCGCGAGCGTCGGCCTCCACGCCATCATCACCGGTGACCGCCAGCTTCTGCTGGGCCGTATCGCCACCCTCACCGAGGACAAGTACGCGCTGCGGCTCGCGGACCGCTCGGACTTCTCGATGATCGGCGTCAACGCGCGGAAGGTGCCCGAGGAGATCCCGCCGGGTCGCGCGTTCCGCAACGAGTCGGGCACCGAGACGCAGTTCGCGCTGCTGTCGGCGGACGAGACCGGTCAGGGCCAGGCGGCGGCGGTGGCGGCGATCGGCGAGGCGGCGGCGGCCCGGGACGCGGGGCTGCCCCGCTCGCGGCGGCCGTTCCGGGTCGACGTCCTGCCGAGCCGGATCTCGTTCCAGGACGCGTGGGAACTGCGCGACCCGGAGACGTCGGACTCGCCGATGTGGGGTGTGGTGGGCGTCGGTGGTGACGAACTCACCGCGTTCGGCCCGGACTTGGCCCAGGGGATCCCGGCGTTCGTCGTCGCGGGCCCGGCGAAGTCCGGCCGCTCGACCGTACTGCTGAACCTGGCCCGCTCCTATCTCGCCAAGGGCACGCGCGTTGTGTTGGCCGCGCCGCGGCCGTCGCCGTTGCGCGAACTGGCGGGCCAGGAAGGTGTGGTGACGGTGTTCACGGGCGAGGACATCGAAGAGGACGAGATGTCCGAGGCCCTCAGCACGGCCGGCCGCGAGGCACCCATCGTGGTGCTGATCGACGACGGCGAGATGCTGGACGACTGCGACGCGGGCGAGGAGCTGAAGAAGATCCTCACACACGGCGGCGACAACGGCCTCGGCCTGGTTCTCGCGGGCGACGAGGAGGAGGTCTGCTCGGGCTTCCGCGGCTGGCAGGTCGAGGCGAAGAAGGCCCGCCGTGGCGTGCTGCTGTCGCCGCAGGACTCGTCCAGCGGCGATCTGATCGGCATCCGCACCACCCGCCAGATGGTCGGCGACCCGGTGGCCCCCGGGAAGGGCCTGCTGCACTTGGGGAGCGGGGAGTCGTTCACGGTGACCACGGTGATGTGACGGGGCGGTGTGTGCCCGGACGTCGGGCGCCAAGGGGCAGCGTGGGCCCGGCTGCCGAGCCTGACACGGCTGCGTGCCGGACGACCCGAGCCGCCCCAGGGGACTCCTCTGGGGTGAACTCCCGGGCGCGGCACCGCCGATCACTCGTTGGAACGGCTCAGCAGGGCGCCGCGGAAAACGCCTCCACTCCCCAAGCACCGGAGGTCCCAGTGCCGTTCGGAAACACGGGGTGAGGGCTTGCTCTCAATGCGATCACGGTCACAGCCCGTTGTCAGACCCACCTCATACGGTAGTTCCACGGACACCCCACGGACTCGGTCTCATCTCCCACGATCAGGAGCAGCAACGTGACAGCCCGCCATCTCCCCGCCGCCGCGGCGCTCGCCGCCTGCGCGGCGGTCCTTCTCAGCGGCTGCGGCGGCAGCGACGACAGCAAGCCCAAGGACGACAAGATCGCCGGGGCGGAGAAGGAGGGTGCGGCCTCACCGACCGCTTCGGCATCGAACGACGCCAAGCGGCCGAAGATCACGCTCCCGAGCGACGACATTCAGATCTTCGAGGGACGCAAGACGGGCGACCTGAAGAAGGACGCTGTTCTGGCGGACAACGAACAGCGTCTGCGCGCGATCGACGCCGCCATCATCAAGGGGGACGCCGGATACGAGCCGGTGTACTTCTACTCGAAGGGCGACGCTGCGATCAGCGCAGGCAAGCGCATCCAGTGGCTTGTCGACAAAGGCTACTCAGTGACGGGGACCATCCGCTTCTCCAAGCGCGACGTCACCTTCCGGGAGAACGGATCGGCCCGGCTCACTTATTGCAGCGATGAAAGCAAGGCGTTCGCCAAGGAGCGCAAGACGAACAAGATCAAGAAGACTCCCGTGACCAAGAATGCCTACATTTTTTATGACACCAGCTTGAAGCGCAACAAACAGGGTGTCTGGCAGACAACCACGGTCATTTCGGAGGAGGGTGCGCAGCAGTGTCAGCCGTGACGACGTGTGTGCGGACCGCTGTTGCCGTGGCCATCGCTGGCGCCTCCTTGGTCATATCCCCAGGAATGGCTCATGCGGAAATTCCGGGTGCTCAAGAGGGTTCCGTGGAGCAGAGTGGCCAGAAGCAGGGAGACGCACTCGTCTCCAAAGTCAGCTTCGACCTCTCGAAAAATTCAAGCAGTCCGTCGAGTGGACCGCTGACGGTGAAGTCCTCCAACTGGACGCCCCCACCGTGCTGGTATGAGCCTACGTACACGCCCCAGCAGCTCAAGAAGCAACACGAGGAAACCAAGAACCTTCCGCACGCGAGCGGATTGGGCGAAGCAATCCAAAGCTTCGAGAACAACTACGTGGACGGGCACCCCTACAAGAACTACAACCTCGCCAAGAAGGGCAAGGGCATGTGGTGGGACCGCGCCGCATTGCCCTACAAGGAAGGCGGAGACCTCTCCGCCTGCGATAAGCCGATCTTCTGGGTCGACAACGGCCGGCCGCCACAGGTGGAGGATGCGGTCACACCCGAGGTGCTTGCCGAACTCGCCTACGCGAAGATCCGCGTGCCTGACACCGAGGTCGAGCTGTCCCCCAAGACCGAGCAGACGGTGAACCTGCCGACCTGGACGTGGCTGGACAAGGCGAACTTCAAGCCCGTATCCGTGACGGCCTCCCTGCCCGAACTCGACATCTCCGCGACGACGACCGCGACCCCCATATCGCTGAAGATCGAACCGGGCACGCAGGACGCCAACCTTCACCCGTCCTCCGGGACGTGCGAGATCGGCAAGAACGGCAGCATCGGCGCCCCGTACCAGAAGGGCTCCGGGGACAAGACTCCCCCTTGCGGGCTCACGTACCTACGAGCCTCGCACGGTGAGCCGTACGCGTTCCGGGCAACGGTGACCTGGAAGATCGCATGGACGGGCACGGCCGGCGCCGGCGGCGACCTGCCCGACGGCACTTTCGGCACGACTCAGAACGTCGTCGTGCAAGAGGTCCAGGCCATCAACCGCTGACGCGCTGCTGAGGCAGCTCCTCGACTACAGGTACGGACTCCGGCCCATGCCCGGCGTCGAGGAGCTGCCCGCGCCGCGGACTCGATCGCCGAGAACGGGGCAGCGCCGACCCCCGTCACGTCACGCACCCCCCCGGTGGACACCGGACGCATGTCCTTACAGCTCAGGAGAGACCACGTGACACCCCGCCACCTCCCCGCCGCCGCGGCACTCGCCGCCTGCGCGGCGGTCCTTCTCAGCGGCTGCGGCAGCAGCGACACCAAGGCCAAGGACCGCAACGTCAAAGAAGCTCGGAAAGAGGACACAGCGGCTCCCACCGCTTCGGCATCGGACGATGCGAAGCGACCGAAGATTACCCTCCCCAAGGATGACATCCAGATCTTCGAAGGGCGGAAGACGGGAGACCCGAGGAAGGACGCGGTTCTCGCGGACAACGAACAGCGCGTGCGCGCGATCGACGCCGCCATCATCAAGGGAGACGCCGGCTACGAACCGGTGTACTTCTACTCGAAGGGGGACGCCGCGATCAGTGCCGCGAAGTGGATCAAGTCCGTTGTCGATGACGGATGGTCAGTGACAGGCACTGTTCGCTTCTACAAACACGATGTCACCTTTCGAAAGAACGGAACTGCCCGGCTTGCCTACTGCGGTGACGAAAGCAAGTGGTTCGGCAAGAACCGCAAGACAGAGAAGATCGCGAAGACACCGGTGGACAAGCAGTCATACGTCTTCTACGACACCAGCCTGCAACGCAGCAAGCTGGGCGTCTGGCAGACGACCGATGTCTATTCGCAGCGGGGGGCTCAGCACTGCCAGCCATGATGGCGGCATGAGGACCGAGACATGCTTGCCTGCGGGCGCAGTTCAAGTGCCCAACAGGGCTACGGCGTTGTGATCGACTTGGCTCAGCTTCTGCTTCCCCTCCCCATCGCGTGGCGGATAGGTTCGTGCGTGCGAGCTTTGCTCGGGCACTGACAACAGTTGGCATCACGGGGGTTGTTCGGGGTGGGGAATCGGCCGACGGATTGGCATGTCCTGGATCTGGAGGAGGATCCGGTTCCGGGTGATCCGGAGCGGGTGAAGTCTCTGGCGCGGCGATTGCACGATTTCGCCGACGATGTCGGGGATGCGCTGCGGCAGATCAAGGGCATGGCCGGGGACGACGCACTCCTGAAGTGGGCGGGGAAGTCCGCTGATGCGTTCACCGCGGAGTTCGAGGATGTTCCGAAGAATCTGCGGAAGCTGAAGAAGTCCTACGACCTGGCCGGCGACGCGCTGGCCGCGTACTGGCCGGACTTGGACAAGGCGCAGGACGACTCCCGCCGCGCCCTGGAGAAGGGCCGCGAGGCTCGCCGGAATCTTTCCTCGGCCAACACGCGGCTGGACACAGCCAACGGGTGGGTGGACCGGGCATCGAAGAAGGCCAGGGAGTACGAGGACTCCGGCAAGAAGAAGGACGTCCCGCCGCCGGATGAGAAGGACGTCCGCGCCGCGACACGTAACGCCACCCATGCCAAGGACGAGCAGCGCGACGCCCAGACGGCTGTCGAGACCGCCCAGAACGCGCTCGATGCGGCGAAGAAGATGGCCGCGGATGCCAAGAAGCTCCGTGAGGACGCGGCGACCAAGGCGAAGAAGAAGCTCGAGGAGGCCTCCGACGCCGGTATCGAGAACCGGAGTTGGTGGGAGGACGCGGTCGACTGGGTCTCGGACAACTGGGACACCATCGTCGCCGTCTGCAAGGTCGTCGTCGCCATCGTCGGCATCATCGCGATGATCATCGGCGGGCCCATCCTCGGCGCGATCGTCCTCATCGCCGCCCTGGTCGTCCTTGCCGACACTCTCAACAAGTATCTCAACGGCCAAGCCACACTCTGGGATGTCGCCTTCGCCGCCCTGGACTGCATCCCTGGCATGAAGGGCCTCACCAGCCTCCGCGGCCTCGCCAAGGGTGTGAAGTCGCTGAGTAAGGTGGGCCTCAAGGGCATGGCCCTCGGCGTCAAGGGACTAGCCAAGAGCGGACGCGGCATGCTCGCCGACGGAGCCAAGGGCGCCTACAACCGACTCAAGAACGTTGTCCGCTCCAAGGGCAGCGACCCCGTCGACATGGCCACCGGCGCGATGTTCCTGCCGCAGACCGACATCACGCTGCCCGGCAGCCTGCCGCTGGCCTTCACCCGCCGTGTCGCCTCCGACTACCGCGCCGGCCGGTGGTTCGGACCCTCATGGTCCTCCACTATCGATCAGCGTCTCGAAATCGATGAGGACGGAGTCGTCTTCGTCACCGAGGACGGATTGCTCCTCGCGTACGCCCACCCCCAGGGGCCGGATACCCCCGTTCTGCCCGAGGCAGGTCCCCGACGACCGCTGGTCCGCCTCGACAACTGCGAATACCGCATTGACGACCCCCTGACGAACCGCGCACACCACTTCGCGCTACCCGTCAACGGGCTGGCCCGGCTGACACGCGTCGTCGACCGCAACGGCAACAGCATCACCTTCGACTACGACGAGGACGGCGCCCCGTTCGCTGTCCGCCACTCATGCGGCTATCACCTCACCCTCACTGTGGACGAGGGGCGCGTCACTGCACTGGCGCTCGTGGGCGCGGACGAGGACGGCTCGGACCTCAGGATAAAGCAGTACGGCTACATCGACGGCAACCTCACCGATGTCATCAACTCGTCCGGCCTGCCGCTGAAGTTCACCTACGACCATCGACTACGCGTCACGTCCTGGACGGACACCAACGACAGCCGCTACGACTACGCCTACGACCACCGGGACCGTTGCATCGCCGAGAGCGGTGAGGCGGGGCACATCGCTATCACGCTCGACTACGACGGAACCGACGCGTCCTGGCCCCACAGCCGCATCACTACCCTCACCACTGCGGACGGCGCCGTTTCCCGTTTCGTCATCAACGACAACAGCCAGGTCATCGCTGAAATCGACCCACTCGGCGGAACGGTCCGTACCACCTACGACGAGCATCACCACGTCGTGTCTCGGACTGACGAGCTCGGCCACACCACGAGACTTGTCCACGACGAGAAGGGACGGCCCACGAAGGTGACCCGCACCGATGGTGCGGTCATCCACTTCGCATACGACTCTTGGGGCTCACCGACCGTCATCGGCAAGGCGGACGGCAACAGTTGGCTCCGGGAGTACGACGAGCGGGGCAACTGCACGGTCATGATTGATCCGGCGGGGTCCGCCACGCGGTTCGCCTATGACGCGGCAGGGCATGTAACCGAAGTCGTCGACACTCTGGGCAACGCCAGAACTGTGCGCTGCAATCCAGCAGGTCTCCCCGTCGCGACCACCGACCCGCTGGGCGCCACCGTCGCATGGGAACGTGACGCCTTCGGCAGGATTGTCACCTACACCGACCCGGTGGGTCAGAGCACCCACCTGGTCTGGACTGTCGAAGGTCATCTTGCCCGTCGCACCACTCCCGACGGCGCAGTCGAAACCTGGACATACGACGGTGAAGGCAACTGCCTTGAGCACATCGCGCCCACCGGCGCCCTGACTCGTTTCGAATACACTCATTTCGACCTTCCTTCAGCCCGCACGGGCCCCGACGGGGTGCGGTACGAGTTCACCCACGACACCAGCCTTCGCTTGGCCCGAGTCACCAACCCACAGGGCCTGGAGTGGACTTATGAGCACGACGCGGCGGGGCGCTTGGTCTCGGAGACCGACTTCGACGGGCGGACCCTCACTTACACCTATGACGACGCCGGCCGCCTGACCTCGCGCACCAACGCAGCCGGCCATACGACTCGCTACAAACATGATGTCGTCGGGAACCTGGTCGAGAAGGACAGCGGCGGTCTCATCACGGAATTCGTCTATGACCTCAACCACCAGCTGATCCGAGCGGCCGGACCGGACACGACCCTCACCCTGCTGCGGGACCCCAACGGTCTCCTCACGCGGGAGACGGTGAACGGTCGCCACATGACGTATGAGCATGACGAGTTGGGCCGCATCACCCGTCGCACGACCCCATCCGGCGCCGTCACTTCATGGACGTACGATTCTGCGGGCAACCGCACCCAACTGAACACATCGGGTCGTACCGTCCATTTCGAGCGCAACTGGGCCGGTCGGGAAACCTCCCGCCGTATTGGTGACGCCGCCGCGGCACTGGCCACTTCCTACGACAGCATGGGACGCCTCGCCACCCAGTCGCTGTCGGGTGCAGACGGCAGTCGCATGCAATACCGTGCCTACGCCTATGGCGAGGACGGAAGTCTCACCGGCATCAACGACCACCTGTCCGGAAGCCGACGGTTCGACCTGGACGCAGCGAACCGCGTCACCGGTGTTCACGCGAGCGACTGGACCGAGCGCTACGCCTATGACGATGCCGGCAATGTGACCGACGCGTCCTGGCCCACCAGACATCCGGGCGAGGAAGCAACCGGACCTCGCGCATACACCGGCACGCGCATCACCCGTGCGGGCAACACCCGCTACGAATACGATGCCCTGGGCCGTACCGTCCTGCGCCAAAGAGTTCGTCACTCCCGCCGACCGGAGACTTGGCGCTACGCATGGGACCTCGAAGACCGCCTGGTCTCCGCCACCACACCGGACGGCACCCTCTGGCGTTATGTCTACGACCCACTCGGCCGTCGCATTGCCAAGCAACGCATCGCTGAGGACAATTCGACGGTTGTTGAACAGGTCGACTTCAGCTGGGACGGCAGCACCCTCTGTGAGCAGACGACACGAACTCAGGCCCAGCCTCACCTCGTGACACTGACGTGGGACCACGACGACCTCCATCCGATCGCTCAGACGGAACGCATCACAGTCCCGGGAGCGTCTCAGGACGAAGTGAACTCCCGCTTCTTTTCGATCGTCACCGACCTTGTCGGAACCCCGACCGAACTCGTGGCTGAAGACGGGCACATAGCATGGCGCACACGCGCCACCCTCTGGGGTACCACCGCGTGGAACACCGATGCCACCACCTACACTCCCCTCCGCTTCCCCGGTCAGTACTACGACCCGGAAACAGGCCTTCACTACAACTACTTTCGTCACTACGACCCCGAGACGGCGCGCTATCTCACTCCCGATCCTCTCGGTCTTGCTCCGGCTCCCAACCCCGCCGCCTATGTTCACAATCCACACACCGGAGTCGATCCTCTCGGGTTGAGTCCCTACTACAGCGAAATCGCCCCGAACGGACAGCGAGGCCCCGCCTATGCCGAGGTCACGCCTCAGACCCTGGACGATGCAGCCAACGGGCTCATCGGGAGCCCGCCAGGCCGAGGCTCCCGCTACGCTCCCGCAGGCTTCCAGGGCGGCCCGGCCGGCCATTCACGAGGCCACCTGATCGGGCAACAGTTCGGTGGCGACGGACGGGACATGCGGAATATTGTCACGCAGGGAACCAGACAGAACAACGGACCGATTTCCGATGCAGAAGACCTGATCGCCGACCACGTCAGATCCACCGGCAACACGGTCATCATGAGTGTGACTCCCGAATACGCACATGGAGGCAACATCCCCAGCCATGTTCTCATTGAAGCAGTGGATGACTTCGGCTGGTCGTTCAGAGACAGAATTCCCAACTTGTAGAGAAGGACGCAACAGTCATGAGCGGCACCACCGACAAGGGCGACCGGGACGACCTGCATCGGCTCATCACCCTGTGCCAGCCCCCACTGGATCTCGAATCTTCACCACCCGATCGAGCGGTTGCGGGCGGGCTGAGAATTCCCACCAGTCACAGCAGGCTGATCCACGCATACGGCACTGGGTGCTTCGACGAATTCATGTGGATTTTCGCGGATGGCGCCGAGAACAAGCATCTCGACATCACCGCTTGCACCGACGAGACACGTTCAATCCTTCGAGGCAAGGACGCCCCCAGGCTGCGCGAGATACTGAACGAATACAATGCCGGCCCGGACGACCTTGTGCAGTGGGGTGTGACCGACAACGGCGACCTGCTGACGTGGGTTGCCGTCGGAAATCCTGACGGATGGCACACTGTTGTCATCCAAGCCGGTCTGCTTGATTTTGTTCTCGCGCCCAGAAGCTCGACGGGGGTCGTGCTCGATCTGCTCACCGAGGCGCTTCGTATCCCATTCTTTCCGCGCGACTTCCCAAGCACCCACTCGGAGTTCTCAGCAAACCCGTACGCCTAGGGGCAACCTGCACGACTCGTTGGCCGCCCTACGGCCCCCGCCGCATCGCCGCGTACAGCACCCGCAGCGTGAGGATCGCGCTCACCGCCAGCAGGTTGTAGCCCAGCAGCGGGAATAGCTCCAAGTGGTCCGTGACGCGCGGCGTGCGCCGGGCAACCAGGCACGGCCTTGTGAAGGATGCATGTGCATCACGCCAACATGTGCTTGACGGATTCGGAGTAACGGCGGTGACGAAATGAGTGACTTGGAGGGGTCGGGAAGCGTCGACGGCGACCTGCCCGACGGCACGTTCGGCACTACTCAGAACGTCGTCTCGCAAGGCGTTCGCGGAGTGGAAGGATGGATATGAGTAGAGAGCTGACCTCGTGCCTATTTTGCGGGCAGTTCGTTCTTCAAATTCCGGGCTGGACCAGTAGCATTCCTTCCTACCGCCTCATGCGTGCAGCATGGGAACCGCAGCACCGCTTCGTCGAAGGTTCGCTACACTTTTCCTGTCTGCGACGATCCGATGTTCGCCATGAGTTCCGCAGCGAATTTCATTCCATCGCGACCGGACATGGCCGCGAGATCACCTTCGAATCCGCAGGGCAGGAACACACGCTGGAGCAACCCGGTCTCGGATACACCAAGTCGCTGTTCACGGGAACCCAGTGCGAGATCTACCGCAGTGAAGTCACTGACAGTTGGCTGGTATTGGAGCAGGCCGGCCCGTGGTTTCTACTGGACGCGAATCAGCTCAAAGAGATCGGCGAGGGGCGCCCTGCACGATCCGGTGGTGACGTCGAGCGTATCGCACTGCCCAAGGACCCCGGTCCTGAACTCGCAAGTGCGTCCTTGTCCGAACTCCTCGAGTATCTACGTCTGGACGCTGTGCACAAAGGACTGGAGGACGAAGCGGAAGCTGAATACGAGTTCTGGGACTACTATGCACCAAAGCGGATTCTCGAATATTCGCTGGAGACCAGCCTGCCCCTTCCCCGGGAAGCCGTCGAGTTCCTCAAGGACTACCTGCACAGGTATGAGCCGATCAATTTTGACGAACTGTAGCAAACGCTCCCTGTTATCGGGTCTCATCGCCATCAAGTCGTCCCCCCACTACCCCGAATACGTGAGTCGGCACCCGTCGGGCAAGGAGGACGAAGACTTCGACGTCTCTTCCCTGACCAGTCGGCCAGCTCCGCCGAATGATTCCCCGCCTGGACGCTCAAGGCGGAAGACGGATGACGCGGCGACCCTGACTCCCGACCGCTGGTGGTCATGGAGTCGGCGCGGCCGCGTGAAGTCAATCCCGGCGACGCGGGTCGTGACCGGGAACGCGGGTCGTGACCGGGAACGCGGGTCGTGACCGGGAGCTGGGCGCGAGTCGCAGCCATACCCGTATCCCCTACGGCCCCCGCCGCATCGCCGCGTACAGCACCCGCAGCGTGAGGATCGCGCTCACCGCCAGCAGGTTGTAGCCCAGCAGCGGGAAGAGCTCCAAGTGGTCCGTGACGCGCGGGCCGCGGCCCGTGCCGAGGGCGAGGAGCAGGACCGCCATCAGGCCCGTGCCCGACGCCAGAAGCGTCACCAGGAGCTGGTGGACCAGGCCCGCGATGAAGCGGCGGTCGCGGTCGTCGGCCAGCAGCCGAACGCGGGCGGTGAGGCGGCCCTGTTCGACGGACGCGGTGATACGTTCCGCCCGCCGCGGCAGGCGGCGCAACATCGGCAGTATCGGCAGAAGCTCCTGAGCCACCGTACGGGTCAACGCCGCGGCATCCAGCGGCTGAGCATCCCAGGGCGTCTCCTCCTGGGCATCGTGGGCGTACGGAGCGCCGGTCAGCGTCGCGTACGTGCGCGTCGCGTGCGAGGCCAGACGGCTCGCGGGGGCCGTCGCGAGGCGTTCGGTCACCAGCGCCGTCGCCACCCGCCGTGCCTCCGCGACCAGTTCGAAGCGCGGCGAGATGCGGGTCAGCGTCCCCTCCAGGGTCGCCAACGCCCGGAAGACCGCCGCGACCTCGGGTGGCACGGCCAGTCCGAAGCGGGTCAGCAGCCGGAACAGCGCGGTGAACGTCTCCGCGTCCGGCCGGCTCGTCGGCCCCAGGTGGCGGGCCATGAAGCGGCCCAACTCCCGTTCCAGCAGCAGCGCGTCCAGCGCCGGCCCGTCGTGGTCGGCCGCATCCGGGCGGGGGCCGAGGAGTTCGAGCAAGGCGTCGCACATGCCCGCCGGGTCGCCGCGGTCAACGGCCAGGAGGAGGTGCTGGATCGCGTCCCGCACGGTCGCGTCGATCCGGCCCACCGAACCGAAGTCCAGCAGGCCGATCCGCGGCCCGTGCCGTTGATCATCGGCGGCGAGCAGCAGGATGTTGCCGGGATGCGGGTCCGCGTGGAAGACGCCGTCGCGCATGATCTGGCGGAGCATGGCGCCCAGAACCGTGCGGGCCAGCGCCTCCCGGTCCAGGCCACGCGCGTCGGCATCGGCCCCGGCGTGATCCAGCGTCACCCCGTCCAGCCACTCCTGGACCAGCACGCGCGCCGATGACAGCTCATGGTGCACTGCCGGTACGCG
The DNA here is from genome assembly GCF_040681345.1 of Streptomyces sp. NPDC051776. Lineage (NCBI taxonomy): Bacteria > Bacillati > Actinomycetota > Actinomycetes > Kitasatosporales > Streptomycetaceae > Streptomyces > Streptomyces sp. NPDC051776. The sequence goes on from NZ_JBFAYQ010000025.1 coordinate 21,246, forward strand.
TACGGGCGCATCCGACGCACGCCCGTCGCCTGCCGCGGCGACCGCGTCCGCGTTGCGGGCCTCGATACGGAAGTCCAATTCCTCCCGTACGGCGACCGCGAAACCGTCCGCCAACTCCCGTAGCCCCAGCCCCTGGACGGAGCGCGCCCGTACGTGCAGCCCCTGCGCCATGGCCAGCACGATGTCGAGGTCGCGCTCGGCCGTCTCCCGGATGCCGGGGCGTTGGACCTTGACCACGACCGTCGATCCGTCGCGCAGGGTCGCTCGGTGAACCTGGGCGATGGATGCCGCGGCGAGCGGCTCGCGGTCGAACTCGGCGAAGACCGCGTCGAGGGGCGCGCACAGCTCCTCGCGCAGCACGGCCTCGACCTCGTCCCAGGGCGCTGGCGGTACGTCGCTCTGCAGCCGGCTCAACTCGTCGACGAAGTGCGGGGGCAGGAGATCACGGCGCGTGGAGAGGACCTGGCCCAGCTTGATGAACGTGCCACCGCACTCCTCGAGCGCCAAGCGCAGCGAGAGCGCCGCCTCGCGCCCGGCCGCGTCGGCGCCGACGGCCCGGTCGAGGCTGGCGCGGCCACGGACGTACCGTCCGAGGCCGTGGCGCATGAAGATACGGCTGATCTGGGAGTAGCGGCGGGCGTGGGTGAGCCGGCGGCGTACGGCGCGTGTCCACTGCACCGGGCGCGGCCAACTGCCGGACGGGACGAGGAACTCGACGACCACCAGGAGCGCCATCGCGGCGAGGAGCGAGACGGTGATCGAGACGGTGGAGAGCGCGGTACGGCTGTCCGTGTCGTGCAGGGACTGGTTGAACATCTGGAACGCGGTCATCCCGGCCGCGCATGCAACGAGCGTGCGCAACACGCCGATACGGATCCCGAGGAGGCGTCGCGCGCCGACCGAGATCCCGGTGAAGAAGATGCCGACCGTGGCGAGGACGATGACGGCGGTGAGGAACCAGTGCGCGGCCTGGTCGAACGCGGTGGTGGCGAAGGCGGTCGCCGTATGGCCCGCGGCAGCGTCCGGGGACCCGTACGTGAGGGGGAACTCGTGCAGGTGGGAGTGGGTTTGCCGCAGCCCTCGCGGAAGCGGGAGGTCCCGAGGGAACAGGACCGCCCGCGGAAGCGGGAGGTCCCGAGAGAACAGGAGCGCCCGCGGGAACGGGAGGCCCCGAGGGCACAAGAGCGCCCGCGGGAACGGGAGGCCCCGAGGGCACAAGAGCGCCCGCGGGAACAGGAGCGCCTGCGGCAGCAGCGACAGGGGCAGCAGCAGCGGCGGCATGGTTGAGGTCCCCCTCCGGGGGAGACAACGGCGGCGGTGTCGGGCCCGCGACCGGGGCCTCCGGGACGTCGGAATGCCACCGGAGCCTAGGGCATGCTCCGCGCCTCTCGTGCACCCCGCGCACGCCAAGCGCTGCGCGCGCTGACCGTCGGGTGCGCACGTCGCGCCCGAGGATCGCGCGGAGCGTCCGGCTGCGAGCGCGCAGGGCGGGCCCCCGCAGCGGCAGTTCACGGACCACGTGCCCCGCTGCGCGAGCCCACTGCGCGGGCCACGCGGCAAGCGCCCCGCTGGGCAGACCGATTGCGCGCGCTACGGCACGAATGCCACGGTCAGGCGCCCCACTGCGCGCGTCCACGGAGGTGCCGCTCCGGCGTCGGGTCGGCCGGGCCCCCCGGGCTGCCGGACCACCAGGTCGCGGGGGCTTCGGCGGCTGTGGGGGCTGTGGGGCGGCGGGGGCCCGGACCGATGACCCGCCTGGGCGCCGGCTCGGGCCGACAACCCCCGAGCCGGCGAGCCGCTCACCCCGAACTGGAAGCACCAGCCCATCGGCTACCACGCAGGCCACCTGGTCGCCAGGCTGCGGGCGACGCCAGGCCTCCAAGGCGCCGCACACCAGGACTCCGGGCCTCCGTGCCGACGGCCTTCAAACCGCAAGGCCGCCAAGCCCCCAGTCCCCCAGTCCGCCGGTGCACCGGAACGCCGGGGCGCCGGAGCGCCGGAGCGCCGGAGCGCCGGAGCGCCGGAGCGCCAGGATGCCGAGAACGCCAGGCCACCAGGACGCTGGACACCAAGACTTCAGTCCGCGGTGGCCGGCGGCCACGGCGTCGCCCCCGAGCCCGGCCTGGACACCGGGACACCGGGATACCGGGATACCGGGATACCGGGACACCGGACACGGGGACACAGGGACACCGAAGTGCCGGGGCGCGAGAGCCACAGGACGCCAGGCCCCGAGACGACGACCGCCTGGACACGGCCCGGGACAACGGCCCGCATGGACGCCAGGCCGTGCCGACCAACCGCTTGGACGCCAGGCCCGGACGGGCGGCCGCCGGGCCTCCAGGACCACGGACAACAGGACGCCGGGCCGCAGGGCGTCAGGACGAAAGGACGCGGGCGGCGGGCCGCGGGGACGAGCGGACGAGCGGACGAGCGGACGAGCGGCGTCAATTGCGCAGTGCTGCTCGCAGAAACGGTTCCAGGGCCGCGCGCCAGGTGTGCGGCTGGTCGTAGTGGACCAGGTGCCCGGCGTCGGGGATTTCGGCGTACTCGCCACGTGGGAGGACGCGGACCATCTCCTGCGCCTCCGCGCGGCCCAGTTCGCCGTCGATGCCGCGAACCACCAGCGACGGGCACCGGACCAGGGCCAGTTCCTCCCAGTGGGCGTCGTGCACCCAGGTCGCGCGGGCCATCAGCATCTGGCGCGGGGAGAACACCGGGCGCCAGCCGTCCGCCCGTTCGGCCATGATCTCTGCGTAGAACTCGCCGCGGGAGGGCCGCGGGCGTTCCAGCCAGGGGTCGTCCTCGCCGAACCACTTGCGGACGTCCGCGAGCGTGGCGAAGGGCAGCGGCCAGGTCTTGAACCACTCGGTCCACTCGCGCTGCGACTGCGCGCCCAGCGCGGAGGCCCGCATGTCGCAGATGACCAGCGCCCGTACGAGGTCGGGGCGGTGGGCGGCGAGTTGCCAGGCGGTGAGGGCGCCCATCGAGTGGCCGATGAGGATGACCGGGGCGAGGTCGAGTTGGTCGATCGCGGCCACGGCATCGGCGACATAGGCCTCACGGGAGTACGGCCCGTCGGAGGGCTTCTCGCTGCGCCCGTGACCGCGTTGGTCGAGGGCGACGGCGCGGTGGCGGGCGGAGAGCCAGCGGGCTGTGCCGGCCCAGTGGGAGGCCCGGCCCATCAGCCCGTGCAGTAACAGCACTCCCGGCGCCTTCTCCTCCTCCCCTCCGCCCTTGGGCGGATCGGCGAATTCCCAGGCGGCGAGCCGCACACCGTCGGCTCCGGTCACGTCGATGCGCCGCACCATGTGTCCTCGCACCCCCATTCCTTCCGGCCGCTCCGCGTCGTCGGCCGCAGGGTCCTCGTGCACGTGCTTCCGTACCCGTTGCCCGCGTACGGGGTCGTACACCGCCACATTATCGAACCCCTATTCGAACGAGTGCTTCTGGCGCGTAACACCCCTCGTTCGAGTGACCACGCTCAAGGATTGACGATCCACGCCGAGGGGAGACAGAGACCGGGAGGCGGGCCGTGTGGGGAAGGGGGCTCGCGGGGAACGACCCGGAGAGCTCGGGGCTCCGGGTCGCCTCGGGGGGACCAGGGGAGGCAGGGCCCCGGATGCCGATCACATCGATCGCGCCGGGGCCCTTGCCATGTGCGTCACCAGTGCCCACGGCGCTGCCGACCCCGGCTGAACGATCGGCCTGACGGACATGACCGAAGAACCCGCTTCGCGTCATCCGACTCCCCCTCCCCGACCGCCCGACCGCACAAGCACCCCCCACTGAAAGCCCGCGCGCCATATGCCGCAGCACCAGCGTCGCACGCCCCGCGCGCGAGCGCTGCCGTTCCGGCACGTTTGCCCGGTAAACCGGAGGATTCAGGCCCGCCGGCACGCCCCGGGCGCAAGCCTGTGCGTCAACTCAGCGCTCTCACAAGGGAGTTCGGCGAAGGAGAGAGCAACGAGGGGAGCAGGAGCAACGGGTGGGCGAAGGAGGAGCGAGGTCCGGCACGGCACGCGGGGACCATCGGGAGACAGGGGGCCTCCGCGTCAGCACACCGGCCGAGTCCCCAAGCGACCGCAGGCGATCTCTGCGGTGTCAGGCGACCTGTGACGGTCTCAGGCGATCCTGGCGGTCAGGCGTTACAGCGGGACGGCGGTCTCAGACGGGACGGTCGGTCCAAGTCGCTGCACGAAGACGGCGGTGGTCGGTGTGACGCCCTCGGACGGTGCGAAGCGTTCAGCGCTTCGCCACGAACACATGCGACGCGATGTCCGCCGCCAGCTCCGCCGCCTCGCCGCTGCTTCCTACCAGCACACCGCCCGCCGACTCCGTCACGCTCACCACCGCGCCCGGCTGCACCCCGGCACGCCGCAGTGTGTACATCAGCTGCGCGTCCGTCTGGATCGGCTCGCCGATCCGGCGCACGACGGCCGTCTTGCCCTCCGTACCCGGGGCGAGGTCCACCAGGCTCACCATGCCCTCGTCGAGGAACGGGTCCGCCTCGGCCTTCTCCCCCAGCTCGTCCAGGCCCGGAATCGGGTTCCCGTACGGCGATTCGGTCGGGTGGCGCAGCAGCTCCAGCACGCGGCGCTCCACCGCCTCGCTCATCACGTGCTCCCAGCGGCAGGCCTCGGCGTGCACCTGCTCCCACTCCAGGCCGATCACGTCGACGAGAAGGCACTCCGCGAGCCGGTGCTTGCGCATCACCCGGGTCGCCAGCCTGCGCCCCTCCTCGGTGAGCTCCAGGTGCCGGTCGCCTGCGACATGGAGGAGGCCGTCACGCTCCATGCGCGCCACGGTCTGGCTGACCGTCGGACCGCTCTGATCGAGCCGTTCGGCGATCCGGGCGCGCATCGGGACCACACCTTCTTCCTCGAGCTCCAGAATGGTGCGGAGATACATCTCCGTGGTGTCGATGAGTCCGGACATGCGTGCCCCTCGGTATGTCGTGCCGTGGCCCCTCAACCCAATTCTGACGCATGCCACCGACAACCGAGCCCGGCGTGCGCTGCGCCGGAGCCCGGCGCCCGTGTGGTGTACGTGGACGCGGCGGCCCGTCCGGGGCGGTGGCGCGCCGGGAGGCGGTATTGACAGCGCACCGGTGACGGCCGCACCGTGATCGCCAAGCTGGTACGTACCTATGCCCGCGGGCCGGTCCATCCGGACCGTCCCGTGCCGTCCGTACTCCCACGCGCACGTTTCGGCCGACTCCCACAGGCCCCCACCGACTCGACAGACCCGACAGAAAGGCCACCGCGGCGATGAGCGAGAGCAAGCTGGCCGGGCAGTTCTTCGACGCCGCCATCGAGCTGTTGCGGCTGGTCCGCGACGAGGAGGCCGCGAACATCGGCGCGGCGGGCGAGATGGTCGCCGACACCGTGGAAGGCGGCGGGCGGCTGTTCGCCTTCGGCGCCGGGCACTCCTCGCTTCCCGCCCAGGACGTCGTGTACCGCGCGGGCGGCCTCGGCCTGATGAACCTGCTCGCGGTGCCGGGCACCGTCGGCGTGGACGTCGTGCCCGCCACGCTGGGCAGTGCGCTGGAGCGTGTCGAGGGCCTTGCCTCGGCCGTCCTGGAGAGCGGCCCTGCCCGGTCCGGGGACCTGCTGGTCATCATCTCGCTGTCCGGGCGCAATCAGCTCCCCGTGGAAATGGCCCTCAAGGCCCGGGAGACGGGGATCAAGGTGATCGGCCTGACCTCGGTGGCGTACGCGGACGGCACCGGTTCCCGGCATCCGTCCGGCACCTACCTCAAGGACCACTGCGACCTCGTCGTCGACAGCAAGATCGCGATCGGCGACGCGGAGCTGAGCGCCGAGGGCATCGACGTGCCCTTCGGGCCTGCGTCAACCGTTGTCACCAGCGCCGTGATGCAGGCCGTCATGGCCACGGCGGCGGGCGAACTGGTCGGCAGGGGCATCACGCCACCACTGCTGCGCTCGGGCAATGTGGACGGCGGGCACGAGTGGAACCGGCGGGTGTTCGCCGAGTACGCGGACCGGATCTACTTCCGGCACGCATAGACCCCCGAACTGGTAGACCCCCAAACCGGAAGACCCTCCAACCGGTAGACCCCCAAACCGGAAGACGCTCGCCCCGGGCGCATGTCCGCACCGGCGACTCCGTACCGGCAATCGTCCGTACGGGCACACGTCCGCACCGGCGCGCGTCCATACGGACAGACGTCCCTACCGCCACACGTCCGTACGGGCACGCCAACTCCGCACGTACGGAGGGGTGCGGGCGCCGGCCGGGTACCGCGGTCAGCCCTGCTGGGACCGCCTGCGCACGTGGTCCGACAGATCGAGCGCTCCGGCCACCCGTGACGCGACATCCTCCGCATACGCCGCGTCCGGCCGGTCGAAGGAGCGCCGGCCCGCCGAGCGCAGGAAGGTCAGCACGCCCAGCGTCCGGCCGCGGCTGCGCAGCACCACGCACAGGGCGTGCAGCGAGTCGTCCGGCCACTGGCGCTCCCGCGCCCACTGGCGGGCCTCCTCAGCAGCCGAAGCGTCATCGCCCGTGTCGCCGCGCCCCGTGCCCGTACGGCCCTGTCGCCGGCCCGGGCCACCCGCGTACAGCGGGTCCGCACTCGCCCGCACCGCCCCGGTGCGCTCCGCTGCCTGGAGGGCGGGGTGGCCCTCGTCGTAGCGGACGGGGATGCCGCCGTACGTGATCGGGGAGCAAGGACCGCCGGAGCCCGCGGGCGTGGCCGCGGCGCGGACGAGCCGGACCGGCTCCTCCCGCGTGGCCAGATCGAGCAGCGCGTGGTCGGCGAAGCCCGCGAGCGCGAAGTCGATGTAGACGGTTGCCGCTTCGCCGGAGTCCTCGCAGTCGGCGGCGGTACGGGCGGCGCGCTGCATCTGGTTGGTCCGGAAACGGACCATCGAGTTCTCCTGTTCGAGGTGCTTGGCCTCGGTGACGTCCTGGAAGAACCAGCTCACACCCAACGGAACAGGTTCCTCCGCGAGCGGGGACGCCAGCCGCAGGAACCCGCTGCGCCAGCACCGGCGCTCCCCCTCCCCCTGCCCATCGGGGCCGCGGAGCGTGACCCATACGTCGGCGGGCGCTGCCGGTGCCCCCTCGGCCAGCACGTGCTGGAAGGCGCTCTCGAGCTCTTCCAGGCCCTGTGACAGCAGCTCCCCCAGGGGGCGCCCGAGCACCGCCGTACGCCCCACGCGCAGGGCACGCGCCGCGTAGGCGTTGGCGACGGCGGGGCGCAGGTCGGCGTCGATGAGGACCGCGCCCCAGGGGGCGTCGTCGAACAGTGCCTCACTGAGCGCGATGGAACGCTCGAGATCGATCTGGGCGTGCACCTCGCTGAAGGCGCAGTAGACACCGGCAGCGCGTCCGTCCGCGCCGCGCACCCCCGCGGACTGAGTGCGTACGAGGACGCGGCCGCCGTCCTTGGTGAGCAGCGCGAAGTCGTGGACCTGCCGGCCGGGGGCGTTCATGGCGGCCAGCAGACGGCCCTCGACCTCGTCGGCATCGGCGGTCCGCACCGCCCAGCCGGAGAGGCCGCGGCGGCCTATGGCCTCCTCGGCGCTCCAGCCGAGAATGCGCTGCGCCTCCCGGTTCCAGTGGGTGACGACACCGTCCGCGTCGAACGCGCACAGGGCCGCGTCCATGCCGTCCAGCAGCGCCGCGAGCAGATCGGTGTCCTCGGAATCCTTGGGGCGCGGCTCGGGCGCCGGCGCTGGTCCTGCGGGGCCCGGGGGCGGCTCCTCGCCGTGCGCGGCCGCGGAGCTGTCCACGGCGGGCGCGTCCGTGGTCGCGGCGGCCTCGCCGGGGCCGGGAGGAGGCCCGGGCTTCTCCGCTCCGGCGGTGCCTGCAGGTTCGCCCGGGCCCGGTGAATCAGGGCCCGATGAGCCCGGGCCCGATGAACCAGGGTCCTGTGGGCCCGGGCCGGACGACCCGGACGAGCCCTGGCCCGGTGAGCCGGAGCCTCCGCCGCCCGGGTGGGTGGGGCCGGGAGGCCGGGAAGCGTTCACCTGGCACCTCCTGCTCGACGTGGCTGCGTGTGCCGCACGTCGGATCATTCAAGTGGAACGTGATGCACCACACACAGTGTTCCTGGAAATTGTTGCGCGCCGGAAATGGGTTGTCGCGGGACAGGGAGCCTGCCTAGCGTGTGGAGCACACGAGAAGGGAGGTGGTTCGGCAGATGTATGAAATCCGGACGCGTGAGGTGGCTGCGGGCTAGCAGTCCGTCGTCGCGCTCAGCGCACCGCCGGACAACGCGGGCGATCCGCGTGATGCCGGCCTTATCCCAACGCAGTCACCCGACCCGCGGGCTGCCGGTACGTCCGACCGGCCTCCTGGCGCCTCTCGCGCCGGGGGAAAGAGCCCGCGGGTCGTCTGCGTCCTGGGTCCTCCCGGGCTGTACGCCCCCCGGCCGCAGTGGTACGCCCTCGGGCGGACAGCGGTACGCCCTACGGCCTCAGCGGTACACCCGGATGTACGGACCGTACGCCCCATCCTACGGACCGTACGCCCGGCACTACGGGCTGTACGCCCCGACGCCGCACGCACCGCTTCCTCGGCTCGTACGGAGTGCCTGATGTACGGAGTGCCTGACGTACGGAGTGCGTGCACCGCACCGGGCGGACACATCTGCATCCGCTCCCGGACTCCTCTGCGGTCCCGAAAGTCCCCGGCCCGGAGGCCTCCCGCGGTGACCACCACACCCGAAACAACCCCGTCGGCCCGGGCCGCGGTCGCGGTCCTACCGGTCCTCCAGTACGACGGCTACCGGCCGAGAGGCCCGCCCCTACGGGCACAGACGCTCCACCCGCCAGGTGTCGTCCTCCGTGCGGGAGTAACGCAGGCGGTCGTGGAGGCGGTTGGCCCGGCCCTGCCAGAACTCGACGGTCTCGGGCCGGACGCGATAGCCGCCCCACCCCGGTGGGACCGGGACCTGCTCGCCCTCCGGGTAGCGGTCGGCGAGTTCGCCGTAGAGGCGGTCGAGTTGCTCGCGTGAGGCGACGACCGACGACTGCGTGCTGGCCCAGGCGCCGAGCTGCGATCCGTGCGGCCTGGTGCGGAAGTACGCGGCCGTCTCGTCGCGGCCGGTCCGCTCCGCGACACCGCCGACGATGACCTGGCGGGCGATCGGGTGCCAGGGGAAGAGCAGGGAGATCTGAGCGTTTGCGGTGAGTTCGCGGCCCTTGCGGGAGCCGTAGTTGGTGTAGAAGACGAAACCGCGCTCGTCGTACTGCTTCAGCAGCACCGTGCGCGAACTGGGCCGCAGCGTGGCCGGGTCCGCCGTCGAGACGATCACGGCGTTCGGCTCGAAGATCCCGCTCGCCGCCGCCTCCTCGAACCAGCGGCAGAACTGTTCCATCGGCTCCGCGGCCACGTCCGGTTCCGCCAGCCCCTCGGCCCGGTAGTGCTCCCGCATGGCGGCCGGGTCGAGCGAGCGCCTGGTCGGGGGTTCCGGGTCCAGCTTGATCGGGTGTTCCGGGTCGACGTGTGCCACGCACTTATCTTGCAACATCGTCCGGGACGGCCACCGGGCGCCTCCGCTTCCGGTGATCTTGGCGGCTTCCCGAGTCGGCACACGCGCGGCACTCCGTGCACCCACACCTTCCGCAAGCACGGCCGTACGCAAGCTTCGCCGTACGCACCGCAACCACGCCGTACGACCGCAAGCACTGCCTCACGCACCGCAAGCAACGGCCGTACGCACCGCAACCACGCCGTACGACCGCAAGCACCGCCTCACGCACCGCAGGCACCGCCTTACGCACCGCAGGCACCGCCGTACGAACCGCAGGCACAGGCCGCCGCACAGGCCGCGTGACCAGCGTCTGCATGTGCGCCCAGCCGTGCAGCCGCCCGTGCAGCGGCAGAGTCTGCCCCGCCCGGGGCGCCGTGAACCCTCTTGCGCCGTCGCGGCACGGTGTGCCGCTTCTCACGCTTCCCCGCGCCCGCCGAAAGCGTCAAACTCTCCGCTGGACCACTATCGCCGACCGGAAGCCCGAGCAATGGCGGGTCCGGCCTGTACTGACGTGTACTGATTAATAGAGACCCGTAGGGACACTGCATCGACCGGTGAACGACCCCGCCCGCCCGGGCCGGGATGAGCAGCGTCTTCGCGGGGCATCACCGGGGTGACCGTACGGACCGCGAGCCACCCGCCGAGGCCGCGTACCCGCCCGGCACCCAGCCCCCGAGCCCAGCCCCTCAGAGCCCAAACCCCCGAATCCCGGCCCGATCCGACCCCGGACCCCTCCGAGCCCGCATCGCACCTGGCCCGGACCACTCCGGTCCCACACCCCCGGACCACCGAGACCACCCAGAACACCCAGAACACCCAGACCGCCTGGTCACACAAGCCGCACGCCACAGGCAGCACGAGCCGCGTGTAGACCACATCACGAGGAGCCGCCAGATGTCCGACTTCGTACCCGGACTCGAGGGAGTCGTCGCGTTCGAAACGGAGATCGCCGAACCCGACAAGGAAGGCGGCGCGCTCCGCTACCGAGGCGTGAACATCGAGGATCTGGTGGGTCACGTCTCCTTCGGTAATGTCTGGGGTCTGCTGGTCGACGGCAGCTTCAACCCGGGCCTGCCTCCCGCGGAGCCGTTTCCGATCCCCGTGCACTCCGGCGACATCCGCGTGGACGTGCAGTCGGCGCTCGCGATGCTCGCCCCCGTATGGGGGCTGAAACCGCTGCTCGACATCGACGAGGCCCAGGCGCGCGACGACCTCGCCAGGGCCGCGGTGATGGCCCTGTCCTACGTCGCGCAGTCCGCGCGCGGCCAGGGCCTGCCGATGGTGCCGCAGCGGGAGATCGACAAGGCAGACACGGTCGTCGAGCGGTTTATGAAGCGCTGGCGCGGGGAGCCCGACCCGCGGCACGTCAAGGCGGTCGACGCGTACTGGACCTCCGCGGCCGAGCACGGCATGAACGCTTCCACCTTCACCGCCCGCGTCATCGCCTCCACCGGCGCGGACGTCGCCGCGGCGCTGTCGGGCGCCGTCGGTGCCATGTCCGGGCCGCTGCACGGAGGGGCACCGTCCCGGGTCCTCGGCATGATCGAGGAGATCGAGCGGACGGGCGACGCCGAGGCGTACGTGAAGCAGGCGCTGGACAAGGGCGAGCGGCTCATGGGCTTCGGCCACCGCGTGTACCGCGCGGAGGACCCGCGGGCGCGCGTCCTGCGCCGTACGGCCAAGGAGCTGGCCGCGCCGCGCTTCGAGGTCGCGGAGGCGCTGGAGCGCGCCGCACTGGAGGAACTGCACAACCGGCGGCCGGATCGCGTCCTGGCCACGAACGTCGAGTTCTGGGCGGCGATCGTGCTGGACTTCGCCGAGGTCCCGGCGCACATGTTCACCTCGATGTTCACCTGCGCCCGTACGGCCGGGTGGAGCGCGCACATCCTGGAGCAGAAGCGGACGGGGCGGCTCGTGCGGCCGTCGGCCCGCTACGTGGGGCCCGCGGCGCGCGACCCGCGCGCCATCGAGGGCTACGAGGACCTCGCCCGCTGAGGATCATGACGGCCCCGGTCGCGCCGGGCCCACCGCTCTTGCGCACACCCGCCTCCGCCACCGGGGACGGGTGTGTGCATTGCCGCGACTCCGAGTGTGTGCATTGCCGGGACTCCGGACACCCGATCGATGGCGCGTCACGCCCCTCAGGCCGTGCGGTCCAGCGCCTCGTCGAGGATCCGCGCCCACTGCTCGACGACGCGGGCCCTGCGCGCCGCGTCGTCCGTCAGAAGGTTCGCCAGCCCCAGCCCGCGCGCCATGTCCAGCAGCCCCTGGACGGTCTCCCGTACGCCGGGCCTGCTCTCGTCCGCGCCCAGCAGTTCCACGGCCATCCGGTGCGTCTCGCGGCCGACCCGGGCCTCCAGCGCGGTCACCCGCTTCTTCAGGGGTTCCCCGCCCGCCTCCGCCGGGGAGTCGTCCGGCAGCGTCGAGGCCGCCACCCAGAGCTGGAGCGCAGCCCGGAACAGCGGACCGGTGTAGAGGTCGACGAGCTGCTCGACGATCATCCAGGTACGGGTCGGCGTCCCGGGCGCCGGCAGGTCCCGGGTGAACTCCCGCAGCGCGCCGGACCGCATCTCCGCCACGTGCCCGACCGCAGCCGTGAACAGGTCCTCACGGGTCGGGAAGTGGTGCTGGGCCGCGCCCCGGGAGACCCCGGCCCGCTCGGCGACCACCATGACGGTGCTGCCGCTCCAGCCGTGCTCGGCCAGGCAGGCCACCGCTGCCTCCAGCAGGCGCTGCCGGGTGGCCCGGCTGCGGTCCTGCTTGGGGTCGCGTACGGATGCCCGGCCGGTCACCGCGCCCATGCCGGGCTCCTTCGCTCCAGGAAGGCCGTCATGCCCTCGCGCGCCTCGTCCGAGGTGAACAGCCGGGCGGAGGTCTCGGCGAGGTGCCCTGTGTCCCGGTCGAAGGCGCGCAGCACCTCGGCGGTCGCGAGCTTCTTGGACTCGGCCAGGCCCTGCGGGGAGCCCTTGCGCAGCCCGTCGAGGACGGGTTCCAGCGCCGCGTCCACGTCGTCGGCGGCGAGCGTCAGCAGGCCGATACGGGCTGCCTCCGCCGCGTCGAACTTCTCGCCGGTGAGGTAGTAGCGGCTCACTGCCCGCGCGTCGAGCCGGGGCAGCAGCGGCAGCGAGATCACGGCCGGGGCGAGCCCCAGCCGTGCCTCGGTGAACGCAAAGCGGGCGCCGCCGGCCGCAACGGTGATGTCGCAGGCGCCCATCAGGCCGATGCCGCCCGCCATCGCATGGCCGGTCAGCCGGGCGACGACGGGCTTGGGCAACTCCACGATCGTGCGCATGAGCCGGGCGAGCCCGAGCGGTGCGGCCGTACCGGCCTCGCCCGCCCGCGCCTCGCTCAGGTCCGCACCCGCGCAGAAGGTGCGGCCGGTGTGGGTCAGGACGACGGCCCGCGTCTCGTCGTCCGCGGCGGCCGCCTCCAGTCCCGCGTACAGCTCGGTCACCAGGCGCGAGGAGAGCGCGTTGCGGTTGCGCGGCGAGTCGAGCGTCAGGGTGGTGATGCCGCGCTCGCGGACGCGGTGCACGAGCGGCCGGTCCGCACCATCCGCGGCCTGCGCGCCACCACCATCCGCGGCCTGCGCGCCACCGCTGTGCCTGTCCGCGGCCTCCGGCCCGTTCGCCGCATCCTCCGTGTTCCGTGTCATGAGGGCGATGCACTCCTTTCCCGGTCCCGCAGTTCGCGCCGGAGCACCTTGCCGCTCATGGCGCGGGGCACCGCGTCGAGGAACTCGACCCGGCGCACCTTCTTGTACGGCGCGACCCGCTCGGCAACGTACGCCATGACCTCCTCCTCCGTGATCGCCGCCCCCTGCTGTGGGACGACGTACGCCTTGGGGACCTCGTTGCCGTCGCCGTCCGTCACCCCGGCCACGGCCGCGTCCGCGATCCGGTCGTGGGTGAGCAGGACGGCCTCCAGGTCGGCGGGCGCGACCTGGTAGCCCTTGTATTTGATGAGTTCCTTGACGCGGTCGACGACGAAGAGCCAGCCGTCGTCGTCCACGCGTCCCACGTCGCCGGTGCGCAGCCAGCCGTCCTCGTCGATCATCGCGGCGGTGGCCTCCGGCTGCCCGAGGTAGCCCTTCATCACCTGGGGGCCCCGGATGACGATCTCGCCCTCCTCGCCGGGCTCCGCTTCCTTCTGCGGGTCGTCGAGGGAGAGCAGCCGCATCTGCGTGCTCGGGATCAGCTTGCCGACGGTTCCGGGCGGTGCGTTGCGCGCGTGGCGTGGCACGACGTGCGTGCCCGGGGACAGTTCGGTCATCCCGTACGCCTGCATGACCGGGGGGAGCCCGAGGCGGCGCGAACAGGCCGTGGCGAGTCCGGCGTCGAGCGGCGCGGCCGAGCAGACGATGTACTCGAGCGACGACAGGTCGTGGTCGTCGACGGCCGGGTGCTTGGCGAGCGCCAGCACGATGGGCGGGGCCACGTAGAGGGCGTTGACGCGGTGCTTCTCGATGGCGGCCAGGAACTGGCCGAGGTCGAAGCGGGGCAGCACGACGACCGTGGCGCCGGTGCGCAGCGGTGCGTTCAGCAGGGCCGTGAGGCCGTAGATGTGGAAGAACGGCAGGACGGCCAGGGCCCGGTCGCCGGGTCCGCTGGGCACGAGGGCGCTGAGCTGCGTGAGGTTGGTGGCGATGCTGCGGTGGGTGAGCATCACGCCCTTGGGGATACCGGTCGTCCCGGACGAGTACGGCAGGGCCGCGAGGTCCTCGGCCGGGTCGATGGTGACGTCCGGCTCGGGTGCCGTCGAGGCGAGCATGTCGAGGACGGAGCGGTGTCCGTCGGCGGTGTCGCAGACGAAGATCTCCCGTATGCCGCCCGCCTTTTCGGCCGCCCGGCGTGCGGTGTCGAGCAGGGGCGAGACGGTGACGATCCACCGCGCCCGGCTGTCGTGCAGCTGGCGGGCGAACTCCTCGACGGTGGCCAGGGGGTGGACGGTGGTGACGGCGGCGCCGGCTCGCGTGGCGCCGTAGAAGACCGCGGGGAAGGCGATGGTGTTGGGACTGTGCAGGGCGAGGACGTCGCCCTTGCGCACGCCCGTCTCGGCGAGGGCGGCCGCGATGCGGCGGGTGAAGCGGTCGAGCCGGGCGTGGCCGAGGGTGGTGCCGTCGACGCCGTCGATCAGCGCGGGCAGGTCGCCGAACTCGGCGGCCCGGCCGAGGACGGCGTCGTGGATGGGCTGGTCGAGGGCCGGGACATCGGCGTACTCACTGCGGAACACCATGGCGATCCCTTTCGACGTCGGTGCGGGACGAGAGCCGGGGCGGGAACGGGGCAAACCATCGCCGCCACGCCATCCGGGCAGGTCTACCCGGGACGAGAGCCGGGACGAGAGCCAGGGCGGGACCCGGGCGGGACCCGGCGGGACCCGGGCCTCGTGACGGGTGAGGACCGGGCCGGGTGCCGGGCGCGTGGTGCCGGGGTGGAGCAGCGGTGGAGGCGTGAGGACACCACCGTCCCCCGTGTCAGTAGGACTTGGGGAGACCAAGGGACTGGTGGGAGACGAAGTTGAGGATCATCTCGCGGCTGACGGGGGCGATACGGGCCACGCGCGAGGCGGTGATCAGCCTGGCGAGGCCGTACTCGCGGGTGAGGCCGTTGCCGCCGAGGGTGTGGACCGCCTGGTCGACGGCGCGGGCGGCGGCTTCGGCGGCGGCGTACTTGGCCATGTTGGCGGCCTCGCCCGCGCCCATGTCGTCGCCCGCGTCGTAGAGATGGGCCGCCTTCTGCGTCATCAGCCGGGCCAGCTCGATCTCGATGTGCGCCTGGGCGAGGGGGTGGGCGATGGCCTGGTGGGAGCCGATCGGGTCCTTCCACACGGTACGGGTGCGGGCATAGTCGAGCGCCCGGCCGAGCGCGTAGCGGCCCATGCCGAGCGCGAACGCGGCGGTCATGATGCGCTCGGGGTTGAGCCCGGCGAAGAGCTGGAGGAGGCCGGCGTCATCTTCGCCGACCAGGGCATCGCCGGGCAGCCGTACGTCGTCCAGCACCAGCTCGAACTGCTTCTCCGGCGCGGAGAGTTCCATGTCGATGGGGTTGTACTGGAAGCCCGGGGTTTCGCGGTCCACGATGAACAGGCAGGGCTTGAGCTTGCCGGTGCGGGCGTCCTCGGTGCGGCCCACGATCAGCGTCGCGTCGGCGAAGTCCACTCCGGAGATGAAGACCTTGCGGCCGGTGAGCAGCCAGTCGCTCCCGTCGCGGCGGGCGGTGGTGACGATGCGGTGGGAGTTGGAGCCTGCGTCGGGCTCGGTGATGCCGAACGCCATCAACTTGCTGCCGTCGGCGAGGCCCGGGAGCCAGGACCGCTTCTGTTCCTCGGTGCCGAAGCGGGCGATGACGGTGCCGCAGATGGCGGGTGAGACGACCATCATCAGCAGCGGGCAGCCCGCGGCGCCCAGCTCCTCCAGGACGATGGACAGCTCGACGATGCCGCCGCCCCCGCCGCCGTACTCCTCGGGGAGGTTCACGCCGAGATAGCCCAGCTTCGCGGCCTCGGCCCACAGTTCGTCGGTGTGCCGGCCCTCCCGGGTGACGGTGTCGAAGTAGTCGTGTCCGTAGCGGGCGCCGAGCGCGGCGACGGCGACGCGGAGGTCTTTGTTCTCGGCGGACTCGATGACGGCGGTCATGCGGGACTCCTCCTCGGTCGGGCTGACGGGGTGAGGTGCGCGGAGCAAAGGGGGTGCGGTGCAAGGGAGTTCGGGGTGCGGGAGTTACGGGACCGGTCCGTGAGAGGGGCGGACGGCAGGCAGGGGCGGTGGTGGATCATGTCCCGTCGGCCTCTGGGGCGTCGTCCGCCGTTTCGGTGACCACGGCCAGGAGCGCGCCGACCTCGACCTGACGGCCCGCTACGGCGTGCAGTTCGGTGAGCGTGCCCGCGGTGGGCGCGGAGACCTTGTGCTCCATCTTCATCGCCTCCAGCCAGAGCAGCGGCTGACCGGCGGCGACGGTGCCCCCGACCGCGACCTCCGCCACCCGGATCACCGTTCCGGGCATCGGCGCGAGCAGCGAGCCGGGCTCGGTACGGGCGGTGGGTTCGGGGAAGCGGGACAGGGCGGTGAAGGCGAAGGCGCCGAGCGCGGAGTCGACGTGCACACGCGTGCCGTAGCAGGCGACACCGAACTCCCGCCGTACGCCGTCGACTTCCAGGACGACTCGATCCGGGGCGGTGGCGAGCAGCCGTACGCCGGGGCAATCGTCCGCCGTCAGCCCCTCGCGGGTGAGGCGGTAGCGGACCTCGTGTTCGCTGCCGTCGGGCTCGCCGCGGTAGCGCTTGGTCTGGGGCCGGGAGGGAACGTTGCGCCAGCCGCCGAGGCGGGAGGCGACGGTCCCCGCAGGGCCGCCGTCCCGGGCCTCGCCGCGGGACCGGGTGGCGGCGTCCGCGAGTGCGGCGGCCAGGGCCGAGAGCCGTACTGCCGACGGGCCCGGCGCGGACGGGTCCGAGCCGTACCCGGTGAGTTCGGACAGGTTCCGCTCCAGCCAGCCCGTGTCGAACCGGACCTCCCCGAACTGCGGGTGGCGCAGGGCGCGTACGAGCAGGTCGCGGTTGGTGACGGGCCCGTGGACGCGGGCCCGCTCAAGGGCGCGGGCGAGCGTGCGCACGGCCTCAGCCCGTTTCGGGGCCCGGGCGACGACCTTGGCGATCATCGGGTCGTAGTGGACGCCGATCTCGCCACCGTCGGCGTAGCCGGAGTCGACGCGCAGGCCGCCGTCCCCGCCCGCGGGCTGCCCGACCGCGAAGAGATGCAGGACGCCGGTCTGCGGCTGCCATCCGCGCGCCGGGTCCTCCGCGTACAGCCGGGCCTCGATGGCATGGCCGGAGGGCTCCGGCGGCGCGTCGGCCAGCCGCCCGCCCTCGGCGACCCGGATCTGCAGGGCGACCAGGTCGAGCCCGAACACCTCCTCCGTCACGGGGTGTTCGACCTGAAGGCGGGTGTTCATCTCCAGGAAGTACGGGCGTCCGGCCGCGGAGACAAGGAACTCGACCGTGCCCGCGCCGGTGTAGCCGATCGCGCGCGCGGCCTCGGCGGCCGACTCGTGCAGGGTGCGCCGCAGTGCATCGTCCAGACCCGGGGCGGGGGCCTCCTCGATCACCTTCTGGTGGCGGCGCTGGAGGGAGCAGTCGCGGGTGCCGAGCACCCACACCGTGCCGTGGCGGTCGGCGAGGATCTGCACCTCCACGTGGCGGCCGCGTTCGACGTACGGCTCCGCGAAGACCGAGCCGTCGCCAAAGGCCGAGGCGGCCTCGGCCGATGCGGCCTCCAACTCACCAGGCAGAGCGTGCAGTTCACGAACCGCGCGCATACCGCGCCCGCCGCCGCCCGCCGCCGCCTTCACCAGCAGTGGCAGATCGGCCTCGGTGGCGGCGTCGGGGTCGACGGGCGCGAGCAGCGGCACGCCCGCCTCGCGCATCAGCTCCTTGGCGCGGGTCTTGGAGGCCATGGCCTCGATCGCGTCCGGTGAGGGGCCGATCCATGACAGGCCCGCGTCGAGGACGGCGCGCGCGAACCCGGCGTTCTCCGACAGGAATCCGTAGCCCGGGTGGACGGCGTCGGCGCCGGCGGCCAGGGCGGCCTTCACGATCAGGTCACCACGCAGATACGTCTCGGTGGGCGCGCTGCCGGGCAGCCGTACCGCCGCGTCCGCCTCCTGCACATGCGGCGCGTCCGCGTCCGGGTCGGCGTACACGGCCACGGTGGCGATGCCCAGTTCGCGGCAGGTGCGGAAGACACGGCGGGCGATCTCGCCGCGGTTGGCGACGAGGACGGACTGGATCACCTGGGCCCCTCGGTTGGATGCGGTCGTCGCATGGCTCGTCATCAGCTGTCTCACATCCGGAAGACGCCGAAGCCGCGGGCGCCTTCGACAGGGGCGGTGTGGATGGCCGACAGGCAGAGGCCGAGGACGGTGCGTGTGTCGCGCGGATCGATGACCCCGTCGTCGTACAGCCGGCCGGACAGGAACATGGGCAGCGACTCCGACTCGATCTGCTGCTCCACCATGGCACGCAGCGCGGCGTCCGCCTCGTCGTCGTACGGCTGCCCCTTCGCCGCCGCCGACTCGCGCGCCACGATCGACAGCACGCCCGCAAGCTGCTGCGGGCCCATGACGGCCGACTTGGCGCTGGGCCAGGCGAAGAGGAAGCGGGGGTCGTAGGCGCGGCCGCACATGCCGTAGTGGCCTGCGCCGTAGCTCGCGCCCATGAGCACGGACAGATGCGGGACCTTCGAGTTGGACACCGCGTTGATCATCATCGAGCCGTGCTTGATGATGCCGCCCTGCTCGTACTCCCGGCCGACCATGTAGCCGGTGGTGTTGTGCAGGAAGACCAGCGGGATGTCGCGCTGGTTGGCGAGCTGGATGAACTGGGCGGCCTTCTGGGACTCCTCGCTGAACAGCACGCCCTGCGCGTTGGAGAGGATGCCGACGGGATAGCCGTGGAGCGCGGCCCAGCCCGTCACCAGGCTCGGCCCGTACAGCGGCTTGAACTCGTCGAAGTCGGAGCCGTCGACGATACGGGCGATGACCTCGCGCGGGTCGAAGGGCACCTTCAGGTCGCCCGGGACGATGCCGAGGAGTTCGTCCTCGTCGTACTTCGGCGGCTCGGCGACCGGCGGACTGCCGTACGCCCTGCGCCAGTTGAGACGGGCGACGACGCGTCGGGCCTGCCGGAGCGCGTCGGGCTCGTCCACAGCGAAGTAGTCGGCGAGGCCGGAGGTACGGGCGTGCATCTCGGCGCCCCCGAGCGACTCGTCGTCACTCTCCTCGCCGGTCGCCATCTTGACCAGCGGTGGCCCGCCGAGAAAGACCTTGGACCGCTCCTTGACCATGATCACGTGGTCGGACATGCCGGGGACGTACGCGCCGCCCGCCGTCGAGTTGCCGAACACCACCGCGATCGTGGGGATCCCTGCAGCGGAGAGCCGGGTCAGGTCCCGGAACATCGCCCCGCCCGGGATGAAGATCTCCTTCTGGCTCGGCAGATCGGCGCCGCCGGACTCCACCAGGCTGACCAGCGGCAGCCGGTTGGCGAACGCGATCTCGTGGGCGCGCAGCGCCTTCTTCAGCGTCCACGGATTGCTGGCCCCGCCGCGTACGGTCGGATCGCTCGCCGTCACGACGCACTCCACGCCCTCGACGACGCCGATGCCGGTGACCATGGAGGCGCCGACCTTGTAGTCGCTGCCCCAGGCGGCGAGCGGCGACAGCTCCAGGAACGGCGTGTCCGGGTCGAGCAGCAGCTCGATGCGCTCGCGAGCCAGTAGCTTGCCGCGCTTCCGGTGGCGGGCGACGTACTTCTCACCGCCGCCATCCACCGCCTTGGCGTGCTCGGCCTCCAGCTCGGCGAGTTTGGCGAGCATCGCCTCGCGGTTCGCGGTGTGGTCGGCGCCCGTCGGGTCGAGGGCGGACGCGAGGACGGTCACAGCAGTACCTCCGGGATGTCCAGGTGGCGGGAGCGCAGCCACTCCCCCAGGGCCTTGGCCTGCGGGTCGAAGCGGGCATGGGAGGCGACCCCTTCGCCGAGCAGCCCGTCGACGGTGAAGTTGAGTGCACGGAGGTTGGGCAGGACATGACGGGTGACGGGCAGATCGCGTGCTTCGGGCAGCAGTTCGCGGAACCGCTCCTCGGTGAGGGTGTGCGCCAGCCAGCGCCACGCCTCCTCCGAGCGCGCCCAGACGCCCGTATTGGCGCTGCCGCCCTTGTCGCCGCTGCGGGCGCCCGCGACCAGGCCGAGGGGCGCGCGGCGCACCGGTCCGGGCGGCAACGGCTCGGGCAGCGGCGGCTGTTCGGGCTCGGCGAGCTCCCGGGTCTCCCGGGCCGGGAGTACGGTCATGCGCTGCCCCTCCGGGAGCACCGCCGTGTGGGACACCTCCGCCGCGTCCACGAAAACCGCCTCGAAGACGCCGTACGGTGAACCCTTGCCGGGCGGGGCCGTGACGTGGAAGCCGGGGTAGCTGCCCAGGCCCAGCTCGATGGCGGCACCGCTCACCACCCTGCCGACGGCCTCGGCGTCCGGGTCGCGGACCACCAGCCGCAGCAGCGCGCTCGCCTCCTCCTCCACATCGGCGTCCGCACGGTCCGTGCGGGCGAGGGTCCATCGCACCTCGGCCGGGCGCCGACCCGCGAGGGCGGCCTCCATCTGGTCCTGCACGAGCGCGGCCTTGGCCTCGACACCGAGGCCGGTGAGGACGAAGACGACCTCGTTGCGCCAGCCGCCGATACGGGTGAGGCCGGTCTTGAGCGTCGGCGGCGGCGCCTCGCCGCGCACCCCGTCGATGCGGACCCGGTCGCGGCCCTCCTGGGTGAGGCGTACGGAATCGAGGCGGGCGGTCACGTCGGGTCCGGCGTAGCGGGGGCCGGCGGTCTCGTAGAGGAGCTGCGCGGTGACGGTGCCGACGGTGACGGCGCCCCCGGTGTCCGGGTGTTTGGTGATGACGGACGAGCCGTCCGCGTGGATCTCGGCGACCGGGAAGCCGGGACTGCGTACGTCGTGTTCGTCGAAGAAGGCGTAGTTGCCGCCGGTGGCCTGGGTGCCGCACTCCAGGACATGGCCCGCGACGACGGCACCGGCGAGTGCGTCGAAGTCGCCGTCCGACCAGCCGAAGTGGGCGGCGGCGGGGCCGGTGACGAGCGCGGCGTCGGTGACGCGGCCGGTGACGACGACGTCCGCTCCCGCGCGCAGGCACGCGGCGATGCCCGCACCGCCGAGGTAGGCGTTGGCCGTGAGCACACCGGGGCCCCAGTCGCGGGACTCGCGCAGGTCGTCGCCCTCGACGTGGGCGACGCGCACGGGGACGCCGACGCGGTCGGCCAACTCGCGTATGGCATCGGCCAGTCCGGCCGGATTGAGGCCGCCCGCGTTGGTGACGATGCGCACGCCCCGGTCGACGGCAAGGCCGAGCCCCTCCTCCATCTGCCGCAGGAAGGTCTTGGCGTAGCCCCGCTTCGGGTCCTTCATCCGGTCGCGACCGAGGATGAGCATGGTCAGCTCGGCGAGGTAGTCGCCGGTGAGGATGTCGAGCGGGCCGCCGGTGAGCATCTCGCGGACGGCGTCGAGGCGGTCGCCATAGAAGCCGGAGGCGTTGCCGATCCGGAGGGGGGCGGTGCCGGGGCCGGGTACGGAGGCGGTGGATGCGGGAGCCGGGTCGGTCGGGCCGGTGGCCGTGGGGCCGGTGGGATCCGGGCCGGCGGTCGTGGGGCCGGTGGGATCCGGACCGGCGGTCGTGGGGCCGGTGGGATCCGGACCGGTCGGGCCGGTGGCAGTGGGGCCGTCGGGGTCCGGAGCGGTCGGGCCGGTGGCCGTGGGGCCGTCGGGGATCACGCCTCGCCTCCGCCCTCACCGGTCTGCCGACCCGTACCGGACTGTCCGGGTTCGCGCCCCTGGCCGGGCGGTCCCGCGAAGGCCTGGGCGATGTCGAGCCAGTGGTCGGCGTCCGCCCCCTCGGCGCGCAGGGCGAGGTCGGCACGGTGCGCCCGCTGCGTGGCGAGCAGACAGAAGTCGAGGGCGGGGCCGGTGACGCGCTGCGCGGCCTCCTCCGGACCGTAGGCCCACAACGATCCGTCGGGGGCGGTGAGTTCGACCCGGAACTCCTCGGCGGGCGGCGTCTCGCCGCGCATGAAGTAGCCGTAGTCGCGCGCCCGTACGCCGATGCGCGCGACATGGCGCAGCCGGGCCGTCGGCGTACGCCGGACGCCCAGCGCCTCTGCGATGTCCTGGCCGTGGGCCCAGGTCTCCATCAGCCGACCGGTCGCCATCGAGGCTGCGCTCATCGTCGTCAGGAACCAGGGCATCCGAACGTCCCACGGGTGCTCGGAGAGCGCCCACTGCACGGCCAGGCGGCTCTCGCGCCAGCGCGCGAGCAGTTGCTCGGGCGGCTCCTGGGCTCCGCGCGCGGCTGCTTCGTCGACGAAGGTGTCCGGTGAGGCCATCGCCTCCTCCGCCTCCCGGGCGAACGCCTCGGGCTCGGTGGCGGACTTCACCGCCTGCTCGTCGGTCCAGGCGAGATGCGCGATCTGATGCGCGACGGTCCAGCCGGGTGCGGGAGTGGGTGTCGCCCACCGCGCGGGGCCCAGCCCCGCGACGAGCCGGTCGAGATCCTCCCCTTCGGCGTGCAGATCGTCGACCACGGCTCCCGGATCGGCCACGGTGCGCTCCCCTCATGGGCTCGGAGACTCGTCGTATGCGGTGTTCTGCGGGACCGGCACAGTGACGCCACGTCAGGGGGCACCCCCGGTGCGGCCTCGGTGAGCAGCAGGGTGGCAGCACCAGGAGAAACAAGCAAGCATGCTTGCATGATTTTTTCCCGGGCGCGGAGACGGGCCTGAAAGGTCAAGCGCCAGAAGATTTGGGCCGGTTGACCCCGGGCAGGCAATATCCGACGTATCCGGCTAAGCGGAACAGAGTGCCGGTTTCCGTCAGTCCTCCGCGCTCAGCCGTCGAGCAGTCGGTCGTCGCGTTGCGCCCCGAGAAGTCCGACCGAGGCGCCATGATCTCGCGCATCGGCGTCCCGCGTGACACCCCCTGGGCAGCGGGTCACAGGTGGCGGTGACCAGGCCCGGCGGCGGGTGTGCGGCCCCAGCGCGCGGCCCGTTGGTGGTTCCACCGGGAGGCCCCGCGTGCGGCGGTGCGCGACAGAAATCGCCGAACGGCATCGTGCATGCGGCCGCACGCACGATGCCGCCGACGTGTGGGGTGGGTGGTGACGGGGTCAGCGGCCGCGGCCGAGCTTCGCCTTCAGCTTCTTGCCCTCGGGGGACTCGGCCAGCGTGTCCCAGAGCTTGGCCGAGCTGACGGAGGTGTAGACGCCCGGGGCGCCCTGGGCGGCGCAGCCGTCACCGTAGGAGACGATGCCGATCTGGATCTGCTGCTCGCGGCCGGGAACGGTGCGGAACATCGGGCCGCCGCTGTCACCCTGGCAGGAGTCCTTGCCCTCGACGCCGGCGCAGATGTTGACCTTGCTGTTGTAGCTGTCGTAGCTGACCTTGCACTCGTCGTGCGAGAGCAGCGGCACCTTCACCTGGCGCAGCCGGTCGGGGAAGTGCGGCATGTCGGTGTCGGTGTTGCCCCAGCCGGTGACCGTGGCCTTGGCGCCGGGGCGGATCAGGGCGTCGGTGCCCGGCGTCGGGAGCTTGACGGGGGCGATACCCGTGACCGGCTTGGCCAGTTCGACGAAGGCCATGTCGTAGGCAGCGTCGCCCTTGGTGTATCGGGGGTGGACGACGATGCCGCCGGGGTCGCCCTGACCCTCGGACGGGCGGGCGTTGCGGATCTGGCCCTGCTGGGAGTTGGAGAGCTGGGTGCGGCCGACGGCGACCTGCAGGTCCTTGGCCTCCATGCCCTCGACGCAGTGGGCGGCGGTCATCACGATGTCCTGGCTGATGAGGCTGCCGCCGCAGAACTGACGCTTGAGCGCGCTGCCGGGGCCCTTCTCGAGGAGGGCCGTCATGAAGGGGTAGGCGTCGTTGGACACGTCGCCGCCGCCGATGATGCGGGCGCTGGGCTTGGAACGCTCGCCGTCCGGCGACGACGCGCCGGCCTGCGCCGCCGGTGCGGCAGCGGCGACCAGAGCCGCCGCGGCGGCCGATGCCAGGCCCGCGGCGGCTATGCGCTTGGCACGGCGGCGCGACAGGGAAATTCTCATGGGGGGTTGACTCCACTTCTGCGGAAAATGAATTCGAGCAGGCCGGAAAGGGGCTTGCGAGCGCATGCGTCCATGCCTCGGCACAGGTGCCCAACCAGCTTGCGAAGAAGCGACGTTGGGAAACGCTAGAACTCTATCCGTCCTCGCGTCAAAGAATTCCCCAAAGAAATACGGTCGTTGGGGTCGTGCAGGATTGAAGAAAAGGCGGGGGTGTTCCTCCCGCCAATTCCTCAGACGCCGCAACGGGCCGCCGGGTTCACTCGTTCCGCGAATTTCTCAGACCGTCCGCCAGCACCTCGGCGAGATGGCGGCCGCGACGGGCGCCGAGCCCGGCCAGCTGCGTCCGGCAGGAGAAGCCGTCGGCGAGGATCTCGGTCTCCGGTGAGGCGGATCGCACGGCCGGGAGGAGCTGTTCCTCCGCGCAGGCGCGCGATACGTCGTAGTGGCCGCGCTCGAAGCCGAAGTTGCCCGCGAGTCCGCAGCAGCCACCGCTCAACTCGCCCGTGAGACCGGCGCGTCGGCGAAGCGTGCGCTCGGCTTCGTCGCCGAGGACGGCGTGCTGGTGGCAGTGGGTCTGGCCGGCCACAGGGCGGTCGATGCGGGGCGGGTCCCACTCGGGCGCATACCGGTCCAGCGCCTGCGCGAAGGTGACCACCGACGAGGCGAGCCGCGCGGCGCGTGGATCGTCACCGCCGACCAATTCCGGCAGGTCGGTCCGCAGCGCGGCCGTGCAGCTCGGTTCGAGCCCCACGACGGGGATCCCCGCGTCGAGGGCGGGCGCGAGGGCGTCGAGCGTACGGCGCATGACCGTGCGGGCACGGTCGAGCTGTCCGGTCGAGACCCAGGTCAGGCCGCAGCACACACCCTTCGACGGCAGGACGACCCGTACCCCTGCGGCTTCGAGCACGGCTACGGCGGCGCGGCCGACCGACGGCGAGAGGTAGTTGGTGAAGGTGTCGGGCCACAGCAGAACGGTGGGCGGCTCATCGTACGCGGCGCCCGGCACCCGCTCCTCGCCCTCGCCCTCGCCCTCGCCCTCGCCCTCGCCCTCGCCCTCGCCCGCCACCGTACGGCCGAGAAATTGCGCGGGATTGCGGGGCCGCCACCACCGCGTGAACGGCTCGGGGGCCGGCTCCGGGATCGTCCGCTCGGGGGCGATACCGCCGAGCCGCTTCACGGCATTCGCCAACGGCCCGTTCCGCGCTGCCGCGGCCGCCGCCCGGTTCAGCCGCAGTGCTGCCACCGCGCGCAGCCACACCGGCAGCCACCCCATCGCGTAGTGCGCCGCGGGCCGCAGCCTTCCCGCGTAGTGGTGGTAAAGGAACTCCGCCTTGTACGTGGCCATGTCGACGCCCACCGGGCAGTCCGACCGGCAACCCTTGCACGACAGGCACAGGTCCAGTGCGTCGCGGACCTCCTCCGAGCGCCAGCCGTCGGTGACGACCTCGCCCCCCAGCATCTCGTGCAGCAGCCGCGCCCGCCCGCGCGTGGAGTGCTGCTCCTCCCCTGTCGCCCTGAAGGACGGACACATCACCGCCGCCCCGCTCACCGATGTCGTACGGCACTTGGCGACGCCGACGCAGCGGCGCACCGCCGCCGAGAAGTCCCCTCCGTCGTGCGGGTATCCGAAGGCGACGTCGACCGGCTTGCGCGGCAGCACTTCGAAGCGCAGGTTGTCGTCGAGCCGGTGCGGGCGGGCGAGGATGCCGGGGTTCAGCCCGTTCGCCGGGTCCCACAGGTCCTTGAACTCCTCGAAGGCGCCGACCAGTTCGGCCCCGTACATCCGCGGCAGCAGCTCCGCTCTCGCCTGCCCGTCGCCGTGCTCGCCCGACAGGGAGCCGCCGTGCGTGACGACGAGGTCGGCGAGGTCCACGGAGAAGGCACGGAAGCGCCGCTTGCCCTCCTCGCTGAGCAGGTCGAAGTCGATCCGGATGTGGATGCAGCCGTCGCCGAAGTGCCCGTACGGCGTGCCGCGCAGCCCGTGCTGGCCCATCAGCTCCCGGAAGTCCCGCAGATACGCGCCGAGCCGCGCGGGCGGGACGGCGCAGTCCTCCCAGCCGGGCCACGCCTCACTGCCGTCCGGCATCCGCGTCGCCGTGCCGGAGGCGTCCTCGCGGATGCGCCACAGCGCGCGCTGCCCGGCCGGATCGGTGACGAGGGAATGGTCCGTGGTGGCGCCGGCCGCCATCCGGCACAACTCCTCGGCACGCGTCCGCGCCTCATCCGGCGTATCGCCGCCGACCTCGGTGAAGAGCCAGGCACCGCCCTTCGGCAGTCCGGTTCCGGCCACGCCGGGCACGAGGTCGGAGGCCATGCCCTCGACCGTCAGCGGTCCGTACGGGAGGAGGGTGTGCGCCGCGTCGGCGGCAGCGCCCTCGTCCTCGTACGCGAGCACGGCCAGCACGCGCGCGCGGGGTGCGGGCACGAGCTTCACCACCGCCTCGGTCAGCACACCGAGCGTGCCCTCGCTGCCGGTGAAGGCGCGTGCCCAGTCCGTCCCGTTCTCGGGCAGCAGTGCGTCGAGGGCGTAGCCGGAGATTCGGCGGGGCAGGTCGGGGAAACCGGTGCGCAGCCGGGCGAGATGGCGGTCCACGATCCGGACCGTTCCCTCGCGGAGGCGGGTGGGGACCGACAGGGACGAGGCGGCCGCTGCGCCGGACCGTCCCTCGCGGCGGAGGCGGGCGCGCTCCCCGGCGTAGGTGAGGACGTCCAACTCGTGCACGTTGTCGGCCGTCGTGCCCCAGGCGACCGAGTGCGAGCCGCAGGAGTTGTTGCCGACCATGCCGCCGATCGTGCAGCGGTTGTGCGTGGAGGGGTCGGGGCCGAACGTCAGCCCGTGCGGTCCGGCGGCCCGGCGTACGTCGTCGCAGATGACGCCGGGCTGGACGACGGCGGTGCGGGCGTCCGGGTCGACGGAGAGGATCCGGTTCATATGGCGGGTGAAGTCGAGCACCACGCCGACGCCCGTCGCCTGCCCGGCGATCGAGGTGCCGCTGCCGCGCGCCACGACCGGCACACCGTGCTCGCGGCAGACGGCGAGAGTCGCGGCGACGTCATCGGCGTCGCGGGGGGCGACGACGGCGTCGGGCACCCGCCGGTAGTTCGACGCGTCCATGGTCATCAGCGCCCGGCTCGCGACGGCGGAGGAGACCTCGCCGCGCACCGCCTTCCGCAGCGCTCCTGCCAGAGTCCGAGGATCGCTCATGCGATCAAGCCTGCCCGAAACCCGGCCGTGCGCACCTGCCATGGGGGCGTTCGTGCCGTCGCGCGGCAGGGGAGGAGCAGCACTCCACGCGCGGGCGGGACGGGGCCGCGCCGGTGGCAGACGGGAACGCGGCGGCAAGGCATGGCCGACAGGGTCACGGGGGGGCCGGATCGGGCAGGCGGGGGCCGCGTCATGCGGGGGTGCCGGGTCGGACGGAGGGCCGGAGCAGGCCGAGGGCCGGAGCAGGCCGAGGGCCGGATCAGGCGGAGGGCCGGAGCAGGCCGAGGGCCGGAGCAGGCCGGGACCGGATCAGGCGGAGGGCCGGAGCAGGCCGAGGACCGGATCAAGCCGGGGCGGCCGCCACATCGTCCGGCTCCTCGTCCTCGTCCTCCAGACGCCAGGCGAGGACGGCCGTGGGCATCCAGATCATCATTTCCAGGATCAGGAACGCGCCCAGGAGCACGATCCGGAGCGGGTGGGCCTGGAACGAGTAGACGACGTAGGGGAAGACGGCGAAGACGAGGACCGCCATGGCAGCCGTCGTGACGCCGTAGGCACGCCGGTACGCGCTGTGCACCTGCTGGAGCTGCAGCTCGTCGAGCATGTGGGAGGGGGCGAGAGTCAGCGCCCTGGTGCCGCGCCAGGCGAGCCAGCGGAACATCCCCTGCAGGATGATCAGGCCGATGAGCACCGGGTATCCCACATTCACCTCGGACCTCAGCGAGGCGTACATCAGGGCGAGCACCGCAAGCGCCAGGACGACGAGCATGATGCGCCGGGTGCGGCGGCGCAGCTGGGGCTCCGGAGCCGTCTGCCCGAGCAGGAACAGACGGTCGTTGCGCAGCAGGGTGTTGAACCTCATGGGGTCTCCTCCTCCGGAGCGGTGGATATGTCGGGGGTGCTCGCGGCGGCCGGGGAGTCGCCGGAGGTGAGGGCGTCCCCGGTGAGCCGGGGGAAGGGACGCGGGGAGAACACGGCCTCGACGGGCAGGCCGAAGCAGCCGCAGATGCGGAAGACCAGCTCGAGGCTGGGGTTGTAGTCGCCCCGCTCCAAATAGCCGATCGTCTGGTAGTTCACGCCGGTGGCCTCGGCGAGGTCGCGCCGCGACCAGCCCCGCTCGGCCCGCAGCATCGCGAGCCGGTTGTGGATCCGGATCTCCCCATCCTCGGACCTTCGCGCTTTCCTCATGCAGCAGAGTGTTGCATTTATACAACACTCTGGTCAATCAAAACAGCAAGTGATCCGTCCTCGCCGCCAACGACGGCCAGGGGAGCGTGTGTTGGCGCCCCTCGTCCCGTCCGCTTCTCGTCCCACGTCTCGGTCCATGGACCGCGGCCCCGGGCAGCGACCGGAACGGATTAGGCTTCGGACCGTGGCTGAGATCCGGATTCCCACTGACATCAAGCCCGCCGACGGTCGCTTCGGCTCGGGCCCGTCCAAGGTGCGGACGGAGGCGCTCAGCGCCCTGGCCGCCACCGGTGACTCCCTGCTGGGCACCTCCCACCGCCAGGCTCCGGTGAAGAACCTGGTCGGCCGGGTGCGAGACGGCGTGCGCGCGCTGTTCTCGCTGCCCGACGACTACGAGGTGGTGCTCGGCAACGGCGGATCCACCGCCTTCTGGGACATCGCCACCCACGGCCTGATCGAGCGCAAGTCGCAGCACCTCTCCTTCGGCGAGTTCTCCTCCAAGTTCGCCAAGGCCGCGCGGCTCGCGCCCTGGCTGGAGGAACCGACGGTCATCTCCTCCGACCCCGGCACCCACCCGCGGCCGCAGGCCGAGGCGGGCGTCGACGTCTACGCCCTCACGCACAACGAGACCTCGACCGGCGTCGCCGCGCCCGTCGAGCGCGTGGCCGGCGCCGACGCGGGTTCACTCGTCCTGGTGGACGCCACCTCCGGCGCCGGCGGTCTGCCCGTCGACATCCGCGAGACGGACGTCTACTACTTCGCCCCGCAGAAGTCCTTCGCCGCCGACGGCGGTCTGTGGCTGGCCGTCTTCTCGCCCGCCGCCCTTGAGCGCGCCGCGCGGGTCCACGCCTCGGGCCGCCACGTGCCGGAGTTCTTCTCGCTGCCGACCGCGATCGACAACTCCAGGAAGAACCAGACGTACAACACCCCCGCCCTCGCGACGCTCTTCCTGCTCGCCGACCAGCTCGACTGGCTGAACGGCCACGGTGGTCTGGCCTGGGCGACCGAGCGGACCGCGGACTCCTCCTCGCGGCTGTACGGATGGGCGGAGAAGGTCTCGTACGCCACCCCGTTCGTCGCCGACCCGGCCCAGCGCTCGCAGGTCGTCGGCACGATCGACTTCAACGACGACATCGACGCGGCCGCCATCGCCAAGACGCTGCGCGCCAACGGGATCGTGGACACCGATCCGTACCGCAAGCTGGGCCGCAACCAACTCCGGGTCGCGATGTTCCCGGCGGTCGAACCGGCCGACGTGGAGGCGCTGACCGCCTGCATCGACTACGTGGTCGACAAGCTCTAGCGGCCACGAGCCGGTGGGCGACGGCCCTGCGCACCAGGCCGTACGCGACGGCCGCACCTGACACTTCGCAACCCGACACTCCGTACGCGACGCTCCATACGCGCGAGAGGGACCCGGCGCACACCGCGCCCGGGCCCCTCTCCGCTGCGTCCGCCGGGTCCGACCCCTCCGCGACCACCCCGACCACCCCCGCCCCTCGGCGCAACGGACGGCCTCCGGATGACGGTCCGCCCGCCCTGTGCGTCCATGGACTCATGGCCACTCCAGGACTCACCCCCTTGGTGCGGCAGGGCTGCATCCTGCTCACCACGCGCAAGCGAGACGGCACTACCGTCGGCACGCCCGTCCACATCGCCGTCGAGGGCGATCACGCCTACATCCGGACCTTCGGGAAGTCGGGCAAGGCGAAGCGGATGCGGAACTTCCCCGATGTGGAGATCGCGCCCTCGACCCGCCGCGGCAGGCCGACCGGACCCGCCCTCAAGGCCCGCGTGCGCCTGCTGGAGCAGGGCAGCGAGGAGAACGCGCACGCCGCAGAACTGATCGAGCGCAAGTACCCGGTGGTGCAGCGCTATCTGGTCCCCGCTGTGCACCGTCTGCAGCGTGACACGACCCTGCACTACGAGGTGAGGGCGACGGACGAGGACACCTCTCCGTAGCCGAACCGTCCGGTCGGGCGGTCCACCCCGTCCGCGGTCCATCCCGTCCGCGGTCCGCTCCCCGGTCCACCCCCGTCCGCGGCCCGCTCCGCCCCCGCGGGTCAGCGACGCCGGAACAGCCGCCGCAGGCCGAGGACGAGCACAGCGGCCGCAGCGAACGTCAGGGCTCCGACCACCAGGTTCCGGTCCTGGTCGCTGCCCGCTCCGCCCCCGTCGCCGTTCTTCCGGTCCGTGCCGTCCTTATCGCGCTCTGCCCGCTCGGCCGCCGACGCGGGCAGCATCTTCCCGTGCAGGGCCACCCGCGTGACCCGGCTCCGCGCGCCCTCGGTCCCGTACATCAGCGCTGTGCCGTCCGGGGTGAAGGCCACCGACTCGCCCTGGCGCTGCATGGGCAGGCTGGGCCGGCCCACCGGCTCGACCTTGCCGTCCTGCGACCAGCTGTAGGCGCGCGCCTCGAAGTAGCTGCGCACCACCAGCCGGGTGCCGTCGGGCGAGAACGTCCCGTCCGTCGCCCAGAGGTCGATACCGGCGATGCGCTTGAAGGTGTTCACGCCGGTCGGGGACAGCTCGGCCGGGCCCTCGTACAGCCCGCCGCCCTCCTCGTTCTTGCTGACGATGTAGACCCGGCCGGTCTTCGGATGGACCATCAGGGACTCTGCGTCGCGCGGCCCTCCGTCGTAGCGGACGGTGTACCGGATCGGCGTGACCGTGGTGTCCTTCAGCTTCTTCGGCTCGGGGAAGCGGTAGATCCAGACCTCGGGCCACGTGCCACCGAGGTTGTCGCCGATGTCGCCGACGTAGACCTGTCCGTCGGAGCCGACGGAAACGGCCTCGACGTCGCGCGGATCGATGCCTTTCAGGGTGACGGTCGCGACCGTACGGCCGGTGGCGCTGTCCACGGCGTAGACGTACGGGCCGTCGTCACTGTCGTTGTGCGTCCAGAACACCCCGGGGTGCGCCCGGCTCGCGGCCAGCCCGCTCGATTCCGTTATCCGCGCGTCCTCGATGGTGAAGGACTGCGGTGACCCGGCGTCAGCCGCGGCCGGAACGGCGGCGGACAGGACCAGGGCGACGGCGGCCGGGACGGCGGCGCCGAGGCCGCGAGCAAGCGAAGGCATGCCCCAAGACTGCCATCCGGTGCCGGTGGCCGGTCGGCACGGGCGGACCCGGGCCGCGTCCCTGCCCCGGCTTGCGCCCCCGTGCCGTCGCGGCCACCGGGCCCCGGTCGGGGGCACGAGCGGTGGTCCGTACGGCTAAGGACCTGGCGGGGTGGCCAGTGTCACGTCGCAGGTCGGGGCCAGGTCCGCGATGATGTGGCGGTGCGGATGATGCTCGTCGGCGACTCGATGACGATCGGCAGCGCGGGTGAGCACACCTGGCGCCACCGGATGTGGCAGCACTTGGGGCGCGCGCCCGGCGGCCCGTACCACTTCGTCGGACCGCGCACGGGCCTCTACGACCACCTCGCCGACGCGCCCGTCTCCAACGCCTACGCCGACCCGTCCTTCCCCGAGGACGCGCGGCGTCATCTCGCGGGCTGGGGCGAGGGGTGGCTGCACATGGCGCCACTGATCCGCGAGGCGGTGGCCGTGCACCGCGCCGATGTGCTGCTCGTCTCGCTGGGCCTGATCGACCTCGGCTTCTACACCGACGCGGACGAAACCGTGGCCAACGTCCGCCGCTTCGTGGCGGAGGCGCGTGCGGCCGACCCGCTGATCCGGATCGTCGCGCTCCCCGTCATCCCCAACGTCCGCGCCCGGACCGACCCCCCGTTCGGTGCGACGTGCGAACGCTTCAACGCAGCCCTGGCAGAGGCGTTCGCCGCCCTCACCACCCCCGCATCACCGCTCCTCCTCGCCTCGCGCCCCGCCGACTGGGTCATAGAGCGCGACACGTACGACGGGACGCACCCCAGCCCCTCCGGGGAGCACAGGCTCGCGGCCGCCTTCGCCGACGCGATGCACCGGGCATGGCGACTCGGCGCGCCCTACCGCACGGACAGCATGGCGCTGACCGCGCCCGCCTGACCCTCCCGCCCGGGCCGGGCTACGCTTCCGGCGGCACCGGCCACTTCGGGGGATGACGCGGATTCGGGGGAGGACGCGGATGCAGTCGGCATTCGACAAGTACGAGCGCCGGATGTGGGCCGGGCGGGCCGACGCCTACGGGCGTACGTTCGCGCGGCTGTGTGCGCACCTGGTGCCCGCACTGCTCGACGCCGCGGGCGTCGCGGCCGGCCTGGACGTACTCGACGTCGGTACGGGCACCGGCAGCGCCGCGGCCGCCGCTTCCGCCCGCGGCGCCCGGGTGACCGCGATCGACGCTGACGCGCACATGGTCGAGGCGGCGCGGCGCAATGTCCCCGGTGCCGAGGTCCGGCGGGCAACGCTGCCCCGACTGCCCTTCGGGGACGGGACGTTCGACGCCGTGACCGGGAACTTCGTGGTCAACCACGTCGGCGATCCCGGGACGGCCCTCGCGGAGATGCGGCGCGTCCTGCGCCCGGGCGGGCGCCTGGCCGCCACCATCTGGCGCCACCCCGGCGAGGCCGGACAGGCGCTGCTGTGGCGGGCGGTGGATGCGGCGGGCGTCGAGAAGCCCGAACTCCCGCGCGTCGAGGCCGACTTCCCGCGCACCGAGGAGGGGTTCGCGGCGCTGCTGTCCGGAGCCGGGCTGCGCACGGTGGACTGCGTCTCCGTCGTCTGGGACCACCGGGAGGATCCGGAGAGGTGGTGGTCGGGCGCCGCGGAGGGGATCGCGACCATCGGACTCGTCCTCGGCCGCTTGTCCCCGGACGTACGCGCGGTGGTCAGGACCCACTACGAGCGTCTGGCCGCAGCATTCGTCCACCCCGACGGCACGCTCGCCCTCCCCCACGCCGCGCTGCTCGCCCACGGCACCCGCTGAGCCCGGCCGGTGGCAGTACCCGGCACACCGTCATCATGCCTGCGCGGGCGCTTGCTTCGAGCGCGCTCGAAGGCGTTGGCTTGTCCCCCATGAAGTACACGCAGCTCGGACGCACCGGACTGAAGGTCAGCCGCCTGGTCCTCGGCACGATGAACTTCGGGCCCGTCACCGACGAGGCCGACAGCCACGCGATCATGGACGCCGCGCTCGCCGCGGGCGTCAACTTCTTCGACACCGCCAACGTCTACGGCTGGGGCGAGAACAAGGGCCGCACCGAGGAGATCCTCGGCTCGTGGTTCGCACAGGGCGGCGAGCGCCGCGAGAAGGTCGTGCTCGCCACCAAGGTGTACGGGAACATGGGCACCGCGGGCTCTCCCTGGCCCAACGAGGACAAGCTCTCCGCCCTCAACATCCGCCGCGCCGTCGAGGCCAGCCTCAAGCGGCTGGGCACCGACCACATCGACCTCTACCAGTTCCATCACATCGACCGGGACACGCCCTGGGACGAGATCTGGCAGGCGATCGACGTCCTGATCCAGCAGGGCAAGATCCTCTACGCCGGATCGAGCAACTTCGCCGGGTGGAACATCGCCCAGGCCAACGAGACCGCCCGCCGCCGCGGCACGACGTACGGCCTGGTCAGCGAGCAGTGCCTGTACAACCTCGCCGAGCGCCGCGCGGAGATGGAGGTCGTCCCGGCAGCGCGGGCGTACGGCCTCGGCGTCATCCCCTGGTCGCCCCTGCACGGCGGGCTGCTGGGCGGGGCGATCCGCAAGGAGGGCGCCGGCGGGGTCCGCAGGGGCACGGGCCGGTCGGCCGACGCACTGAAGAACACCCAGCAGCGCGAGCAGATCCAGGCTTACGAGGATCTGCTCGACAAGCACGGACTGGAGCCCGGCGAGGTGGCGCTGGCCTGGCTGCTCACCCGGCCCGGTGTGACCGGCCCGATCGTCGGCCCACGCACGTCCGGACAGCTCGAGTCCGCGCTGCGGGCGGTCGAACTGGAGCTGTCGGACGAGCTGCTGGCGTCGCTGGACGAGGTCTTCCCCGGCCCGGGGCCATCGCCGGAGGCGTTCGCCTGGTAGGAGCGTGCGCCACGGGGCCGTCCTGTCTCCGCCGGCCCCTGTGGCCAGGGGCCGGTCCCGTGCCTGGGGCCGGTCCCGTGCCTGAGGCCGGTCCCGTGCCTGAGGCCGGTCCTGTGCCCGGAGCCGGTGCCATGTACCGGGATCGCGGCCCGTCTCCGGAGAAGCGGCAGGACCCTGTCCTCATCCCGTTCCCCACCGGCCCTTGTCCGTGAGGAGAGGACGCGGTGGGGATCCCGTGGTCGGTAGGGGCGGTCGCGTGGTCGCGGTTCGCTCAGCCGAGTGCGGCCGCCAGGATGACCACGACGAGTATCACGACGAGGGCACCGCTCACGATCCGGCTTCTGGTCTTGGCATCCACGCGTCGAGACTAACGGGACGTGCAACGGCTCCCGCGCCCAGGTCCTCGAACCGTCCGGGACCGGTCCGTGGACGGTTTCGCGTCAGCCGCCGAGCGCCCAGGCCCCCACCGTCTCGTAGCGCGGCCGCTCGCCCGGACTGCCGCCGCCCGGCAGGTTGCTACGGATCAGGCACAGCTCCCCCACCCTCCATGCCGTCCCCTCGAACTCCGCCAGCGCGCCCACGAACGGCCTCAGATCCTCGTCCGTCCGGTTCCGCGCGATTGTCAGATGCGGGGTGTACGAGCGGTGCTCGTCCAGAGGGAGCCCCGCGCGGCGGCCCGCCGCGAGGGACGCACCGGCCAGCCGGCTCATGGCCGTGCGGTCGCCCTCTGCGCCCACCCACACCACGCGGTGCGCGAACCGCCCGCCGTGCCGGAGCCGCAGTCCGAAGGGTTCGCGGCGGGCGGCCGCGCGGCCGAGGCGGGTCTCCAGCTCCGCCACCAGACCGTCCTCGACCTCGCCGTAGAACGCGAGCGTGAAGTGCCAGGCGGCCTCGCCCGTCCAGCTCAGCCGGTCGGCTCCCGGCAACTGCCGCAACGCCCGTACCTCGTCGGCCAGTTCTGCGGTGACCGTATCCGGGGGGACCACGGCTGCGAAGAGTCTCATTCGGCTAGTCTCACCCGGATGAGGATCCGGCAGGGTGGGACCGGCGACGTCCCGGCGATCGTGGCGATGCTCGATGGTGCCGTCGCCTGGCTCGTCCAGGAGGGCCGCACGGGTCAGTGGGGCACCGAACCGTGGTCGGCCCGGCCCCAGGGCGTGGAGAAGGTCACGGAGGTCGTCCGCTCGGGCGTCGCCTGGCTGGCGGAGGTGGACGCAGTGCCCGCGGGCGCCGTTGTCCTGGCCCCGTACCCGTCCGAGCACGTACCGCGCGTCGCCGAGCCCGAGGTCTTCGTGCGCCTACTGGTCACCGACCGGCGCCACGCGGGGCACGGCGTGGGGCGGACGCTGCTCGCGCACACCGTCGAGGAGGCGCGGCGGCAGGACATCGGTCTCGTACGCGTCGACTGCTACGCGGGCGCGGGTGGGCGCCTGGTCGAGTACTACCGGCGCAACGGCTTCACGCCCGCCGAGACCTTCACGGTCGGGGAGTGGCCGGGACAGGTCCTGGAACGGCGCGTCCTCTGACGCCCACCGGCCCGGCCGGTCGCGGACCACAGCGCCGGCGCGCACCGGGAGCCGTGGCCGAGCCGTCCCGGCCGCGGCTCCCGTCCGGCTCCTACGCGGCAGGCGCCATCCGCTTTCCCGGGCCCGGCTCGGCCGCGCGCTCCATGTGCTCCCCGCGCGGCACGAACGTCACATGACGGTGGCCGCGCCGCAGGTCCACCTTCAGCCGCAGACCGCCGACGCGGGCCAGTATCAGCCCGACGGCGACGGCGGCCACCGCGGAGATCAGACCACCGGTGAGGAAGCCGGTCC
Organism: Streptomyces sp. NPDC051776; assembly: GCF_040681345.1. Classification (NCBI taxonomy): domain Bacteria; kingdom Bacillati; phylum Actinomycetota; class Actinomycetes; order Kitasatosporales; family Streptomycetaceae; genus Streptomyces; species Streptomyces sp. NPDC051776. The sequence continues at coordinate 57,562 of NZ_JBFAYQ010000025.1, forward strand.
TGGCGCCGTAGACGTCGGTGATCCAGCCGACGAGGGGTGCGCCCACCGGCGTACCGCCCATGAAGACCATCATGAACAGGCTCATCACGCGTCCGCGCATCGCCGGGTCGGTGGCCAGCTGCACGTTCGAGTTGGCTGTGACGTTGATCGTCAGGCCGAACATGCCGATCGGCACCAGCAGCGCCGCGAAGATCCAGAAGGCAGGCGCAAGAGCCGCCGTGATCTCCAGCACGCCGAACAGCAGCGCCGCGCCGGCCAGCAGCCGCAGGCGCGAGGTGCGGCGGCGGGCGGCGAGCAGGGCGCCGACGAGGGAGCCGCCGGCCATCAGCGTGTTGAGCAGGCCGTACGTGCCGGCGCCCGCGTGGAAGACGTCGTCCACGAACGCGGTCAGCCAGATGGGGAAGTTGAAGCCGAAGGTGCCGATGAAGCCCACCAGGACGATGGGCCAGAGCAGTTCGGGACGCCCGGCGACGTAACGCAGCCCCTCGCGCAACTGGCCCTTCCCGCGCCGCACGCGGTCGACCGGGTGCAGCTCGCCCGTCCGCATCATCAGCAGGCCGGCGATGGGGGCCAGGAAGGACAGGCCGTTGAGCAGAAAGGCCCAGCCGCTGCCGACGGCCGTGATGAGGACACCGGCGACGGCGGGTCCGACCAGCCTGGCGGACTGGAAGTTGGCGGAGTTGAGGCTGACGGCGTTGCGCAGCTCGCGCGGGCCGACCATCTCCGCGACGAACGCCTGCCGCGCGGGATTGTCGACCACTGTGATCATGCCGAGCAGGAAGGCCATGAGGTAGACGTGCCAGACCTGGACCTGGCCGCTCAACGTCAGGACGGCGAGCGCGAGTCCCGTCAGGCCCATCGCGGACTGGGTGATCAGCAGGAGCTGCCGTCTGCCGAAGCGGTCGGCGATGACACCCCCGTAGAGCCCGACGAGCAGCATGGGCAGGAACTGCAGCGCTGTGGTGATACCGACGGCGGCGGACGATCCGGTGAGCGTGAGCACCAGCCAGTCCTGGGCGATGCGCTGCATCCAGGTGCCGGTGTTGGAGACCATCTGTCCGGTGGCGAAGAGCCGGTAGTTGCGCACCTTCAGGGAGCGGAACGTGCCCCCGCGCGGCTCGCGCGGGACGTCGGCGACAGCGCCGGGAGCGGCGTCGCGGGCGACGGTGTCGTGGTCGTGGGGGGCCTCGCGGTGCTCGGGCGGTGTGCGGCGCTCGGGCTCGGCCCGGCGCTCCGGCTCGGCACAGCGCTCGTGCGGGCGGCCTGTGGCGTCGTGACGGGGTTCAGGTGCGGGGGCGGAGTCTGCTCCGGGTCCCGTACTCAAAGTGGTTCGCCTCCTCGTCGTGTCGTGGTCCGGTCGTCCTTCGTCTGTCGATCGGTTACGGCGGTCTTCGTTTTCGCTCCGTCCCGTCCGCTCGGGCGGGACAGTGCCCCCGGCGGGCGGTGGCAGGCCGGGTCGGCTGGTTCAGGTGTCCGTGCGGTGCGCCGCGCGGGGCCTCGCGCTACAACTGCGCGAGCTTTTCCAGTACGGGCGCTGCGGCACGCAGCGCGGCCCATTCCTCATCATCGAGGCCGCCCGCGAGCTCGGCGAGCCAGGCATTCCGCCTGCGCCGGCTCTCCTCGAGCATGCTCTCCGCCCGTTCGGTCTGCCGGACGACCTTCTGCCGGCGGTCCTCCGGATGCGGTTCGAGCCGTACCAGCCCCTTGGCCTCGAGCATGGCCACGATGCGTGTCATCGACGGCGGCTGGACGTGCTCCTTGCGGGCCAGCTCGCCGGGGGTGGCGGTACCGCATCGCGCGAGCGTGCCCAGCACCGACATCTCCGTGGGGCTGAGCGACTCGTCGACCCTCTGGTGCTTCAGCCGGCGGGAAAGCCGCATGACGGCGGACCGCAGGGCGTTGATGGCGGCTGCGTCGGCGGCACTGCTCGATTCCGGCATGTCTTTAGGGTAACTCATTACCCAAGCTAAAGAACAATGGCAGGGGCCGTGAGTTCTCGGGACGGCCCGGAGCCCCGGCGAACCAAACCTTTGGTCACCCATATGAGTGAGACCACTCCGGAAAGTGACGCGGCGGCGGATCCAGGGCCGGGACCGTACTCACATGGGATCGATGGGATCGGATGTGCTCAGTCTTCGGATAGATCGTTGCCTTCTCGACCGGATCCGGCGGCACGCGGCGAAGCGCGGCATGAGCGTGCAGGACTACGTGGTCCGGACGCTCGTCCGCGACGACTTCGACGAGCGCTTCAAGGCGGCGGTCGACGAGACGGAGAAGTTCTACGGCTGAAGTGAGTCCGGCGGTCGCGCGTACCGTCGGCAGCGCGCGTCGCCGGCCCCGGATCCTCGTCAGCCGACGCCGAGGGCCCGCTCGATCGGGCTGAGCAGGAAGTGGACGAGCCGCTGGTGGAGCACTACGGAGCGATACTACGGCGCTCCGCACCGCAGGGCTCAGGATCGGATTCCTTCCCCGCCTGAAGGCGAGGATTCCCTCCGAAGAAGAGGGATGGAGGCCATGGTCAGGAACGCGAGAGCCGCGTCATTGGGTCGCTCCGGTCGATCTCCCGGACATTTTCAGCACCATCTCCGCGCGTAGAGAGTCAGGTTCCCTGCGGCCGCTCTCGCGCAGGGGCGCCCGGCGGGCGGCCGCGCCCGAGGCCGTATCGCAACCGCCCCCGGGGACCGGCCGTGCGGCGCGGTGCATAAGCTTGGGCCACGACGACCGAACCGAAAGGCGCCCGGACGATGGGGAAGTGGACACCGCGGCACAAAGCCCCGGAGCCCCTTGAGGGCAACGTCGTCGCCACGATCACCGGCGGCACGGCCCTCTGGTTCGTGCTCTTCCTGGTGCAGCTCCCCTTCTACACGTGGTTCGAGGACAACGGACACCTGTGGTGGCTGTGGACCTGCCTGACCGGTGGCGGGCTCGGTCTCGTCGGCATCTGGTACGTGCGCCGCCGCGAAGTCTCCCTCCGGCGGGCCGCCGACGCCGTTCGGCCCGGCCCACAGCGCCGCCCCGGCTGAGCCCTTCGACGGCCTCTCCGGGGGACGTGCTCCTCTCCGGGGGACGTGGTGGCGGTGGCGTGAGCCTCGCTCCCCGACAGGTGACGCGCGTATTCCGCCCGTACCGTCGAACCCATGAGGCAGCGGCCGTCGAGCCCCTCCGAAGAGCCTCCGCCGCAGGGCGGCTCCGGGGCCGGGAAGCGGCAGACCGTCCACGCGGAGGCGGACCCCGATCCCGCACCGGCACCCCGCAGCGCCACCCGGCCCGGCACCGGCAGCGTCACCGGGCCACCCTCTGCGACCGGGCTGACCGCCGCGGAAGTCGCCGAACGGGTGGCGCGCGGCGAGGTCAACGACGTACCCGTACGGTCCTCGCGCTCCACCGCCGAGATCGTCCGCGCCAATGTCTTCACACGCTTCAACGCGATCATCGGTGTCCTCTTCCTGATCGTCCTCGTCGTCGGCCCGATCCAGGACGGCCTCTTCGGTTTCGTCATCGTCGCCAACACCGCGATCGGCATCATCCAGGAACTGCGCGCCAAGAAGACGCTGGACAGCCTCGCGCTCATCGGGGAGGTCCGCCCCACGGTCCGCCGCGACGGCACATCAACCGAGATCGCCACCTCCGGGATCGTCCTGGGCGATCTGATCGAACTCGGGCCGGGAGACAAGGTCGTCGTGGACGGCGACGTGGCCGGGGCCGACGGCCTGGAGATCGACGAGTCGCTGCTCACCGGCGAGGCGGACCCGGTCCCGAAGCACGCGGGCGATCACGTGATGTCGGGCAGTTTCGTCGTCGCGGGCGCCGGCACGTTCGTCGCCACGAAAGTCGGCCGCGAGGCCTACGCCGCCCAACTCGCCGAGGAGGCCACCCGCTTCACCTTGGTCGCATCCGAACTGCGCAGCGGCATCAGCCGGATCCTCAAATACGTGACGTGGATGATGATCCCGACCGCGATCGGCCTCATCGTCAGCCAGTCCGTCGTCGAGGACCACGACTGGAAGGAAGCGGTACGGCGCATGGTCGCGGGGATCGTGCCCATGGTCCCCGAAGGGCTCGTGCTGCTCACCTCGGTGGCCTTCGCGATCGGCGTCGTCCGGCTCGGCCGCAAGCAGTGCCTCGTACAGGAGCTGCCCGCGATCGAAGGCCTGGCGCGGGTCGACGTGGTCTGCCTCGACAAGACCGGCACGCTCACCGAGGGCGGCATGGACGTGTCCGAACTTCGGCCGCTGGGCGGCGCGGACGAGACGTATCTGCGCAAGGTCCTCGGCGCCCTCGGCGAGTCCGACCCGCGCCCGAACGCCAGTCTCCGGGCGATCATCGAGGCGTACCCGGACGGGGCGGGCTGGCGGGTCATGCAGTCGCTGCCGTTCTCCTCGGCACGCAAGTACAGCGGCGCGAGTTTCCAGGAGGAGGACGGCTCCCCCGGCCCGAGCGGCACGGACGAGGACCTTGCCGGGCAGGACCGCACGACCGCGGATCGCACGGAGCAGGACCGCACGACCACGGACCGTACGGACGAGGATCGCACGATCGCGGACCGTACCGACCAGGACCGCACGACCGCGGATCGCACGGGCGCGAACCGGAGCGCGGTCCCCGCCACCACCACCTGGCTCATCGGCGCACCCGACGTCCTCCTCCCCGCTGGTGACTCCGCCCTCGCCGACACCGACCGTCTCAACACCCAGGGCCTGCGCGTCCTGCTGCTCGCCCGCGCCACCCGCCCACTCGACGACCCGGAGGTGTCCCGCGACGCACAGCCCGTCGCGCTCGTCGTCCTGGAGCAGCGGCTCCGCCCGGACGCGTCCGACACCCTGCGCTACTTCGCGGACCAGAACGTCGCCGCGAAGGTGATCTCCGGCGACAATGCGGTCTCGGTCGGTGCCGTCGCCGCGAAGCTCGGGCTGCCGGGCGCCGGGCATCCCGTGGACGCCCGTGCGCTGCCCGCCGAGCGGGACCGGATGGCCGAAGGACTCGACGTGGGCGCGGTGTTCGGGCGGGTCACACCGCAGCAGAAACGGGAGATGGTGGCCGCACTGCAGTCACGCAGGCACACGGTCGCGATGACCGGTGACGGCGTGAACGACGTGCTCGCCCTCAAGGACGCCGACATCGGGGTCTCCATGGGCTCCGGTTCCGAAGCGACCCGGGCCGTGGCCCAGATCGTGCTGCTGAACAACAGCTTCGCCACGCTGCCTTCCGTGGTCGCCGAGGGGCGCCGGGTCATCGGCAACATCACGCGCGTCGCCACCCTCTTCCTCACCAAGACCGTCTACTCGGTGCTGCTGGCGCTCCTCGTCGTCTGCTCCCAGGTGCCCTATCCCTTCCTCCCCCGCCACCTCACCCTGTTGTCGGTTCTGACGATCGGCGTCCCGGCCTTCTTCCTGGCGCTCGCGCCCAACAAGGAGCGGGCGAGGCCCCGCTTCGTGCGGCGCGTGATGCGGTACGCGGTCCCGGCCGGTGTCATCGCCGGTCTCGCCACCTTTGCCATCTACATGCTGGCGCGCCACTACTACTCCGGCCCGCGGTCGCTCGCGGCCGAGACGAGCGTGGCGACGCTGACGCTGTTCCTCATCGCGCTGTGGGTGCTGGCGATCGTCGCCCGCCCGTACACGTGGTGGCGCATCGTCCTGGTCCTGGCCATGCTCGGCTGCTTCCTGGTCGTCCTCGCCACTCCCTGGCTGCAGACGTTCTTCCAGCTGCGGCTGGTGGGCACCACGATGCCCTGGACGGCGGTCGTCGTCGCGGCCCTGGCCGGGGTCGTACTGGATGTCACCTGGTGGTGGATCCACCACAAGTGGCCCGACGCGTAGGGGGGTTGCACCAGGCCAGCGGCGTGCGCCTACTGGTCGAACCAGCGGTCGCGGGCCAGTTCCTCCGTGCGGGAGGGGTCCTCCAGGAGTGCCGCGACCTCGAAGCGCCGCTGCCATGCGCCTGCCGCCCACGCCAGGCCCGCCGCAACGCCCTCCAGCGTCGCCGCGTGCAGGACGCCGTCCGGGGTCAGCCGCCAGTCCGCCTCCACCCCGTCGACGAGCAGTTCCTCGTACTCGACGTACGAGGCGGGGGTGGTGGGGCCGAGCAACGTCCGTACGGAATCGGGGACTTCGTACGTCCGCCCGCCGGCTCCTTCCTCTCCTTCGCCCTCGCTCACGGCATCCGGTGAGGTGACGCGGCCCTCGTACACCTCGCTCAGCCGCGGCGCCTGCAGCAGTTCGGCCAGCTCCGCCGCCTGGCCGGGCGGTACGGGCAGCAGGGCGCGGCCCGCCGCGAGCGGCAGCAGGTCGGGGGCGTCGGCGACGAGGGCGTCCGAGGCGTCCACGACCCGTACCTCGCCGTCGACGACAGCCCGCAGCTCATCGGGCAGGGTGACCCGTTCGGGGTCCAGCAGCGCCAACGCGCCGTAAAGAGCGTGCAGTTGGTCGTGGGTCACCGGGCGCTCGGGGTCGGCGAGGCGGGCCAGCAGTTCGGCGGCCCCGCCCGGTTCGTCGAGCAGCGCCTCCACGGACGTCCGCACGCCGAGGGCGCGCAGCACCCGCTCGTCCTCGAAGCCCGCCGCGTCCGCCGGGTCGTACAGTCCTGCCAGCAGCGGGTCGCTGCCCGCGGCGCGCAGGCCGGCCGGGCGGCGGCCGTCGAGCACGGGATTGCCGCGCAACCACCAGGCGGTGTACGGGCGGACGGTCTCGTTGGTGCCGTCCGGCAGCAGCACCCGCACCTGCGCGGTCAGTGCCTCCCGCAGCGGGGGCCGGGCGAGCAGGGCGAGGGCCTGCGGCCAGGCGTCGTCGTCGACCAGGTCGAGGTCTCGGACCCCGATGACCTCGGCGGCGACCGGAGGCACGGGTGTCTCGGGGAGCCGGTCGAGCACGTCCTCGCACCACACGTCGATCGCGTCGCACAGCCCGATGTCGTCGGGCTCGGCGAAGTCTCCGTCACCCGGCTCCAGTTCATCGGGGTCGAGGACGACATCGGTGGCGCGGACGAGTGCGAAGCCGGCCATGACCCCGACAGCGGTCAGCGGCTGCTCGCCCCACCGCTCGGCCAGTCCGGTGTCGCAGGCTGCCAGCTCTCCCTCACGGATGACGCGCTCGAACGCGCTGCCGGGGAGGACGAGTTCACCGGCCGGGGCGAGTTCGCCGTCCTCGTCGGGGAGGGCGAGGGCGGCGAGCCAGGGCTCCTCGCCGGGTTCGAGCCGGGCGTCCCGTACGAGGGCAAGGACGGCGTCGGCGAGCTCCTCGGCGTCGAGCGTGTCCGCGTCCTCGTCCCAGATCTCCCCGCTGTCAAGGGAGTTGGCCACGGCGGCCCGCACCTGAGGGGTGGTCAGGACTGCGCGGGGCGTGGCGGGTGTCGCCCCGAGCTTCTCCAGGAGGGGGTGGGCGGCGTCGGGGTGGGCGACCTTGAGACCGAGGCGGGCCAGCGTCGCGGCGCCGGCCGGAGCCCGGCCCGCGGCGCGCTCGCCCGCCGGTGCGGGGATGCGGGTCACGCCGAAGTCCGCGCCGCTGTCCGTGCCATCGTCCGCTGCCTCGCCCGCGGCAGCGGAGCCGCGGCGCTCCTCCGCGCCCTCGTCGGCGCCGGGGACCGGCAGGAGGACCTGGCGGGGCCCGATGGTCGTACGGGCTCCCCCGGCGTCGCCGGCCAACGGTACGGGCAGACCGCTGAGGCGGTCGGGGTCGATGCCGGTGAGGCTGTCGTAGAGCCGCCACCACCAGGCCGGGGCGCGCTCGACACCCGCCAGCCGGTCGATGATCTCGCCCAGCGGGACGCGTGTGACGCCGAGCGCGCGCAGCTCGGACCGCCGCTCGAGGCCGGCGGGCAGCAGGTTGGGGAACAGGTCGGCCAGGACGCGTACGGTCCCGGCCCCCGCGCCCTCGACGATCTCGGCGTCGACGGGGCGCAGCGCGCCGGTCGTCTCACCGGAGGGGCCCGTCCGCGCGAACCCCTCCCCGTCCCACTCTCCGCCGCGCGCCTCGGTCATGGCGGTCGCCTCGGTCGTGGCGGCCGCCTCCGCGGGGGTCGCCTCCGCGGGGGTCCGCTCGTACGGCGTGGCTTCCCAGCCCTGAGCGGCGCGGGCTGCCTGTGTGTCCAGCGCGGGTGCGGTGTCCCCTCCCGTGTCCCGCGCGGGTGCCGCGGCCCGGGGCAGGAACGCCACACGCGGCAGCAGACGCAGGATCTCGCTGCGCAGCCGACCGTCCAATTCGCCCTTGCCGAGCGGGCCGGGGACGAGACCGATGGAGCCGGTGCCGACGGGCCGCCAGTCCCGTACGAGATCGGCGTACGACTCCGCGGCCCGCCGCACCAGGAAGTCCGTGAGCGGCCCGGGGGCCGCGTGGCGGCGGGTGGGCTCGAGCGGGAACGAGGCGATCAGCAGCGCGGGCAGGTCGAGCGGTTCGTCGGTCGGGGTGGGCGCGTGGACGACGGGCGCGGTGCCGGGGCGCGCGGGCGCACCGTCCTCGGCGTCGTCGACGGGCACGGCCCACGTCACCGACCAGACCGGGTGCAGCCGCTCTTCCACGGGCCGGTCGGCGAGGAGTTCGGGGTCCAGCGTCCCGCCGGCGGTGACGGTGCGCCAGCGGGTCGTCCCGTGCGCGCTGTCCTCGACGACGATGTGCGGGCCGTCCTGACGCCGGGTCAATGTCCGTACACCGTCGGGGGTTTCGACCACGAGCTCGGACAGGCCCGGGAGGGTGATGAGCAGCGCGTCGTCGATGCCGTCGAGGAGCCGGGCGGCGAGGTCCGCGGCGGCACCGTCGCGCAGGGGCAGAACCACGGCCGTGTCATAGCCGGCGGGTGCGGTGCCCTGTGCGGGCAGCGGCAGGCGCAGGAGGGGCACGTGTCCGTCGCGACGTCGCAGTTCGTCCGCGAGCCCGGAGCGGGAGCCGGTCTCATCAATGCCGGACGCGGCGGTTCCAGTGGTGCTGTTGGCGCTGTTGGCGCTGTTGGCGCTGTTGGCGCTGTTGGCGCCGGTGCTGGTGGTGCCGGCCTCGGCGGCCCGGCGCGCGAGTTCGCGGGACTCGGCGAGGGACCAGCGGACCCCGCCCGTCCGGCCCACGACCGCCGGTTCGTCGCTGACGGCGAGAACGGCCGCGAAGCCGACACCGAAGCGGCCCACGGTCCGTACCGCTTCCTCGTCGCGCTTCGCGGAGGCGCGGAGCGTGGACAGCGACTCGACGCCCGCGGCATCCAGCGGCGCACCGGTGTTGGAGGCGACGAGGACGGCGGAGGTGCTGTCGGCGGCCGTTCCGGCGCTCGCGCCGCCCGGCCCGGAGGGGTGGAGCGTGAGCCGGAAGCGACCGTGAACCCCGGCGCGGGCGGCGGCATCGGCGGCGTTCTGGGCGAGTTCGACGACGAGCCGGTCGCGGTAGCCGCCGAGCGCGAGGTCCTCCTCGGCGTTGGCGTCCTCGCGGAAGCGTGCGGGGGAGGCGGCCCACGCGTCCAGCACGCCGCGCCGCAGCCGCGCCGTCCCGAACGGGTCCTCCCCGTCGGTCGTCGCCCGCACCATCGCCGTGCCGCTCACGTCTCGTCTCCCTGTCGCCGCACCACCGCTTGTCAGCGCAGAACGTACCGCTTGCGCGGCGCGCCCGGTTGCCCGCCCCGGCAGCCGACCGGATCGCCGGGAGCGAGCACCCGCGCGCGGGAGCGCGCCCGCCGCTCCGCGCCCCGGGCCGGGTTCCCTCACCCCCCGCCCCGAACCCCTTCACCGCACGCGCCGATCCGGGCGCGAGCCACGGTCACCAACCGCCCGGAGAGGACATGGGCAGCCGCACCACCGCCGGCCGCCCGGCACCCGGCCTGCCAGAACCGGACGGCTGACGGCACCGCACGGCACGACTCGGCACCGCACGGCACGGGCCGGACTCCGCCACGGTCCGGGCCGGACTCCGCACGGCCCGGTCCGGTACGGGCAGGAGAGCAGGCGACCCGATCGACAGCGCGCATCGGCGCCCGCGCCCGCGTGTGGGAGCCTCTGGTCACCGTTGCCCGGGTGGAGCACGCCATCGCTCAACCACGGGGCCCTGTACGGCCGTTGTGGCCGCAGTGATGGCCGACGACTGGGCGCTCGAGAGTCCTGTGGGGGCATGCGCAGGGTCGGCCCGCCCCGGAGCGCGAAGCCGCCGATCGGGGTCAAAGTCGCACATGTACGGAGATTTCCGCGGCCCCACCCCAGTATGTGCGCGCTCGACCGGGGACCTGGGGAGAACGTCCCGGCTACTCGGTCCACGGGTCCGTACGTCGCCACAGTCGTCGCGACGTCCGCATGCGCCTCACCACGTCCGCATGCGATCACCACGTCCGCATGCGCGTCACGACATCCGCATGCACGCGCCCCCCAGCCGACAACGGCTCGCGGCAGGGCATTCGCCTCTCGATCACCGGCGCCCGGCGCGCGGGCGAGCCGGGAGGGAGACCCTGGATCGAGGCTCCCGTGGATGGAGGCTCCCGGGCCACCGGCAGGACCACGACCCGGGGGTCAGTCGCACCCGGCAGGTCGCCCCGTCAGGAGTGACCCAGTTCCTCCTCCGGGCCCGTGTCCTCCACCGAGCCGCCCGTGCGATCCGGGCGGAGCGGGAGGGGGTCGACCTTCGTTTCGTCGATCACCGGTGGGGCCGGGCGCGGCGGCTTCGGCATGACCGCGGCCTCCGAGTGGCCGCCGCAGCCGAATGTCAGCGAGACGACGCGGCCGTCGGCCGGGGAGAACTCGTTCGCGCAGACGCCGAACGCCTGCCGCAGCGAGCCGGCGAGCGGGACGAGGAAACCGCAGGTGACGCAGGCCGCGGGTGCCGCCTGGGCCATCGGCGTCTTCGGGCCGTACCCCTCCTCCCAGCGGTCCGCCGCCGTGTGGAGGCCGTAGCGGGAGAGGACGCGCGCTCGGCGCATGCCCAGTTCGTCGGCAAGTGCCTCGATGCTCCCGCGCGATGGGGGCCGGGCAGCGGGAGGAGCCGCGGATCCGTCCGCGGCCTCCCCCACCGCACGGTCCGTCCCCGCCGCCGTCCCGGCCGTCCGCGCCGCGACGTCGGCCGCGTCGCGCGCGGCCTCGGCCTCCTCGCCCACCACGGAGTTGGGCGGCGGCTCGTCCTCTCCGGAGAAGCCCTGCTCCAGGCGGAGGTCGTCCGACTCGATCGGCAGGAGATCCCCGGGGCCGAGGTCGCCCGGCCGCAGCCGTTCGCTCCACGGCACCCACTCCGGCGCCAGCAGCGCCTCGGGCCCGGGGAGCAGCACAGTCTCGTCGAGCGTCACGACCTTCGCCCGGGAGGCGCGGGTGACGGTCACGGCCCAGCGCCAGCCGCGGTAGGCGGCTTCGTGGCAGGCGAAGAAATGCGTGACGACCCTGTCACCGTCCGCCACAGCGCCGAGGTGCTCGCCGACCGAGTCCTCGCCCGCGGCTTCGACGGCCGCGGCGAGGGCGAGTTCGACCGCCTCGGCGCACATGCGGTCTGGGGTACGGCTTCGCATCGTCGCAGCACTCACAAGAATCGATTCTCTCCTACGCCGTATCACGCGTGCGCCGGCCGGACCGGGCGAACCGGCCGGGCAGCCGGAGGGCGGCGGACGGAGCGGACCGCAGGACCGCGTCGACGTCCGTGCCCGACCAGCCTCGGGCGCACCTGCTACAACCCATTCTGCGGGATCGCCGACAGGTGCGGAGCCGAGAACGACCGGTGCGCGCACCGCACGCTACCCCGCCCGGGGCCGCGGGGCCCACCCTCCCCCTCTCCTGGGCCCGGCGAACCGGAAGCTGACATGCCGCCGGGCCCGCGAAACAGCCATGCCTTGTACGAGTTGGGGCAGTATGACGGGGTGGCAGCCGACTGGTCGTCCGCACGCACGAGTCCGCTCCGGCGTATCGGCGCGGCGGTCGGACGTGCCCTGCACCTGCCGTTCACCGCCACCGGCAAGGGCATCCGCCGCGTCACGCACGCACACGGCGCGGGCGAGTCCGGGCTGGGCAAACTGATCGAGCTGCATGCCGTCAACGGCGCGGGCGACATGCTCGTCACCATCGCCCTCGCCTCCACGGTCTTCTTCTCCGTTCCCACGGAAGAGGCCCGCGGCCGCGTCGCGCTCTATCTCGCGATCACACTGGCGCCCTTCGCTCTGCTCGCCCCCGTCATCGGCCCGGTGCTCGACCGCTTTCCGCACGGGCGCCGTCTGGCGATGGCGGGCTCCATGCTGGCCCGCGCCCTGCTGGCGCTGGCCCTGTCGAACGCCGTGTCCACCGGTGGCATCGAGCTGTATCCGGAGGCACTGGGCGTCCTGGTGGCGTCCAAGGCGTACGGCGTCGTGCGCAGCGCCGTCGTACCGCGGCTGCTCCCCCCGCGATTCGCTTTGGTCAAGGCGAACTCCCGCGTGACGCTCGGCGGTCTGCTGGCCACGGGCATTGCCGCGCCCGTCGGGGCGGGGCTGCAGATGATCGGATCGGGGTGGCCGCTCTACGCCGCGTTCGCGGTGTTCTGTGTAGGCGCGTTCCTGGCCTTCACGCTGCCGCACAAGGTGGACTCGGCGAAGGGCGAGGGCAAGGCCCGCTTCATCTCCCATGAGTCCCATGCGCACCCCGAGGCACAGGCGCCCCACTCGACGGGGGTGAGGGGAGCCGGCGCGTCGCGCGCCGCGCACGCCCCCGTCTGGCTCGGCGGACTGCGGCGCGGCAGCGGCCGCGGGGGAAGGCGGCCGAAGAAGCCGGGTCTGCGGACCGTCGGCCCGTCGGTGCTGCACGGTCTGCAGGCCAATGCCACGCACCGCGCGCTCTCCGGCTTCCTCATCTTCTTCCTGGCGTTCCTGCTGCGCGAGCATCCGCTGGGCGAGCGGACCGCGGCGTTCTCCCTGGGCATGGTGGCCGTCGGGGCGGGCGTGGGGAACGCGCTGGGCACAGCCGTCGGCGCCTGGGTCAGGTCCCGTACGCCGGAGCCGATCATCGCCGCGGTCCTGGCCCTCGCGCTGGGGACGGCGATCCTCGCGGCGGTGTTCTTCAACCAGGTGACGGCCACGGCGCTGGGCGCCGTGGCCGGATTCACCCAGGCCCTCTCGAAGCTGTCGCTGGACGCGCTGATCCAGCGGGACGTACCGGAGCCGGTGCGTACCTCCGCCTTCGCCCGCTCCGAAACACTGCTCCAGATGTCGTGGGTGGTCGGCGGAGTAATCGGCATCTCGCTTCCGCTCAACGGCGTTCTGGGCATGTCGGTGGCCGCGGCGATGTGCGGGGCGGGCGCGGCCGTGACCGTACGGGGGCTGCTGACCGCCGGGCGTCGCGGCTCGCCGCACCCCCGCGTGGCGTGAGCGGAGCAGGCAGATAGCCTTCGCGCATGACCTCTGCGCTTTCCAGGAGCAAGACCCGCCGCACCGCGATGGCAGCCGGTGCCGCCGTTCTCGGCCTCGTCGCCCTCTCCGCCTGCGAGAAGCCGACCCCGCTGGCGACGGTCACGGTGGGCTCGAACTCCGCGTCCGCCGAGGCTGCGTGCTACAACGACGGCAAGCGCCTGTCGCAGGAGAAGCTGAAGAGCTGCTTCTCCGAGAACTCCGGCAAGAAGGTCACCGTGCACGACGGCGAGAAGGTCCGGGTCGGCGTCGACCCGGAGATCGCCGAGTCCGGCTGGGTCATGGTCGTCAACGGCCAGCCCACGATGGCCGAGGCGAGCAAGGACACCTACCGCACCTTCGACTTCGACCAGATCTTCGCCCCGCAGCAGAGCACGCCCGGCGGGGCGGCCGCCGCCCCGAAGACCGCGAAGGTCGCGATCATCGAGCTGACGGGCGGGGACAAGCCCAAGGGCCTGTGGCAGTTCAACCTCAGCAAGGCGTCCTGACGGACCGCCTCACCCGGCGATCGGGCACCGACCGATGAGCGGGCCGGACGTGCGGCCTACGCCACCTCCACCGCAGGACGCGGAACCGCGACCGGTGCGCCTCCTCGTGGTCACAGCGGTGACGGCGGAGGCGGACGCTGTGTCCGCGGGCCTGGCCGATGCCGGCGCCGTACTGACCCACGCCTCCCGCACAGCGCCCCTCGATGCCGACACCGTCCGGACCGACGCAGCCCACGTCCCACCGGCAAGTGCCGGTCCCGTACGAGCCGATGAGCGCACACCGCACCGGCGGCTGCACCGCCCGCCGGCAGGTGACGCGCCTGGCCGCCCGGGGCTGTTCGCCGATGTGCTGGCCGTGGGGGCCGGGCCCGCGGCCGCCGCTGCAGGCGCCGCGAAAGCGCTGACCTCCGCCGCGCTGGCGGGCGACCCGTACGACATCGTCGTCTCTGCCGGGATCGGCGGCGGGTTCGCGCCCGACGCCCCGCTCGGCAGCCTCGTCGTCGCGGACGCGATCGTCGCCGCGGACCTGGGCGCCGAGACGCCCGACGGCTTCGTGCCCGTCGACGAGTTGGGCTTCGGCCGCACCGTGCACCACCCCCCGGTCGGACCCGCAGCACGCGCCGCGAAAGCACTGGAGCGCGGCGGTCTGCGAGCCGTGCTCGCCCCCGTTCTCACCGTCTCCACCGTGACCGGCTCCGCCGAGCGCGCCGCCACGCTCAGGGGACGCCACCCGCGCGCCGCCGCAGAGGCGATGGAGGGCTTCGGGGTCGCCGAGGCCTGCGCGGCGCACCACCTGCCGGTGCTCGAAGTGCGCGCGGTATCCAACCCCGTCGGCCCGCGCGACCGCGACGCGTGGCGGATCGGTGAGGCACTGGATGCTCTGCGGCAGGCGTTCGGCCTGCTCACCCCGATCGTCGAGGAGGAGTTCCGATGAGACCGGCTGCCGAGGACCCCGCTCTGCGGATCGCGTACTCGCCGTGCCCCAACGACACGTTCGTCTTCCACGCGTGGGCCCACGGCCACGTCCCCGGCGCGCCCGCGCTGGACGTGACCTTCGCGGACATCGACATCACCAACGGGATGGCGGAGCACGGCGAACTGGACCTCCTCAAGGTGTCCTACGCCGTCCTCCCCTGGATCACCGACCGCTACGCGCTGCTGCCGTGCGGCGGAGCGCTCGGCCGGGGCTGCGGACCGCTGGTGCTCGCCCGTGAACCGGGCCTGGACCCGGCGGGCCGTACGGTCGCCGTGCCGGGCGAGCGGTCGACGGCCTACCTCCTCTTCCGGCTCTGGGCCGCGGACGAGGTGCCGGGCGGTGTGGGGGAGGTCGTGGTCATGCCGTTCCACGAGATCATGCCCGCCGTACGGGACGGCAAGGTCGACGCCGGGCTGGTGATCCACGAGGCCCGCTTCACCTACCAGGACTTCGGTCTGCACTGCCTCGCCGATATGGGCGAGCACTGGGAGTGCACGACCGGCCTGCCGATTCCGCTCGGTGCGATCGTCGCCCGCCGCGACCTCGGCGCGGAGCGGCTGCGGCAGCTCGCGGACGCGGCGCGCGACTCGGTGCGCATGGCTTGGGCGGACCCGGAGGCCTCGCGCGCGTATGTGATGGAGCACGCGCAGGAGATGGACCCGGGCGTCGCCGACCGGCACATCGCGCTGTACGTCAACGAGTTCACGGCCGGTCTCGGCGACGAGGGCTACGCCGCGGTGCGCGCACTGCTGACACGCGCCGCGGCCGAAGGGCTCGTACCACCCCTCGGCCACGATGCGCTGAGCTTCTGACGCGCCGCACTTCCGGTGCGCCGGGCTTGCGGTGGGCCAGGCTTGCGGTGGGCCGGGATTGCGCGTGCCGCACTTCCGCGTTCCAGTACGGCCCCGCCGCTAGACGTCCAGTTGGTCGGCCACCGCGCGCAGCATGCCGGCGATCTTGTGGCCGTGCGCCTTGTCGGGGTAGCGGCCGCGCTCGAGCTGCTGCGCGACGTTCTCCAGGAGGGTCGTGAGGTCCTGGACGATGGAGGCGAGTTCGTCCGGCTTGCGGCGCTGGGCCGCCGCGACAGACGGTGCCGGGTCGAGCAGGGTCACCGAGAGGGCCTGGTCACCGCGCTGGCCCGCGACCACGCCGAACTCCACGCGCTGGCCCGGCTTGAGTGTGTCCACTCCGTCCGGCAGCACGGAGGAGTGCACGAAGACGTCGCCGCCGTCGTCGCGGGAGAGAAAGCCGAAGCCCTTCTCACTGTTGAACCACTTGACCTTGCCGGTAGGCACGTCCGTCCTCGTCCTCGTGATCGTCGGGGATAAACACACACGGAACAGCTCTGGAGAGCAGTACAGCGGGCCCGTCGGACCCGCCGTCTCCAAGGCTAATGGTCCGGTGCCTGGTGACAAGACGTCGCCGGGTGGTTCCGATCCGCTCCCGGAGCCCACCTACCCTGGTCGGGTGACCCATGAAACCAAGCGCCCCGCGGCCTGGCCGGGCGACCGGCTCGTCCGTATCGGCGTGATTGTCTTCGTCATCGGCGCGGTGGCCATGTCGGCGACCGTGGCGCCGCTGTTCCTGGGCGCCGAACCGCTCCCGTCGGCCGCCTACTTCGTGTCCATGCTCATGGGTGTCGGCTTCGCCGTCGCCGCGGCCGGAGTGCTGCGGTCGGCCGCGGCGCAGAGGCGTCGGGCCAGGGAGGCGGCGCGGTCGGCCGTGTAGCGCTCCAGCCAGGCCGGGAAACCGGACAGGTCGGACAGCACGAGATCCGCGCCCGCCGCACGGAGTTCGGTCGCGTCGCACGGGCCGGTGGCGACCGCGACGGACAGCGCGCCCGCGGTGCGGGCACCGCGCACGTCGCCGGTGTGGTCGCCGACGTAGACCGTGGCCCCGTGCGCCGTCAGCGCCTCCGCCTTGGCCTCCGCCCACAGGCCGCCGATCACCGCGTCCGCCTCGATGCCGAGGTGGGTCAGGTGCGTCTCGACGTGGGGCTGGTTCTTGGCGCTGACGACGATGGCGCGGCCGCCCAGCCGCCGCACCGCGGCGAGAGCATCGGCCGCGCCGGGCATGGCGAGAGTCGGACCGATGGCGAAAGCGGGGTAGAGCGACCGGTAGAGCTCTGCCGCGGCCGGGATCCGCTCCGCGGGGTACCAGTACGCCAGCTCCTGCTCCAGCGGCGGCCCGAGCCGGCTGATCGCGAGACCGACGTCGATGTACGTGCCGGTCTCGGCGGCCAGTGCCTCGTAGGCGGCCTTGATGCCGGGCCGGGAGTCGATCAGCGTCATGTCGAGGTCGAAGCCGACCGTGAGCGCGGGTATGGGCATGGCCGTCATTGTGCCGTCCGCGCTCACGGGCATCCGCGGCCCCCCGTATGCTTAGGCTCGCCTAACCTGCTGTACGGAATCGGGTCGTCGCACAGCGCCGGACGACAGCAACCACAGCGCAGTGCACCAAGCACCGAGCACCGAGCACCGAGCACCGAGCGAGAGAAACGCGAAGGGACCGATGACAGCCGCGACCGCCACCGGCCCCGGACGCGTTCTGGTGGCCCGCCGCCTCGTGTTGGCCGCCGCGGCCCTCGCGGCCCTGCTCCTTGCGGTGCTGCTGAGCCTCGCCGTCGGGGCGCGCGCCATCGCGCCCTCCGCGGTCCTCGACGCCCTGCTGCACGGCGGTTCGGGCGAGACCGCCGAAATCGTCCGCACCCTGCGCGTACCGCGTACGGTCATCGCGCTCATGGTCGGCGCCGCCCTCGCGATGGCGGGCACCGTGATGCAGGGCATCACCCGGAATCCGATCGCCGACCCCGGCATCCTCGGCATCAGCCAGGGCGCGGCGGCCGGTGTCGTCCTGGCCATCGCCTTCGCCGGGGTGCACTCGCTCACCGGATACGTCTGGTTCGCCTTCCTCGGCGCGGGCATCGCGTCCGTCGCGGTGTACGCGATCGCCTCCAGCGGGCGGGGCGGGGCGAGCCCGGTGAAGCTCGCGCTCGCAGGCGCTGCCATCAACGCCCTTCTCGTTTCGGTGATTCACGCCATCCTCACCACGGACGCAGCGACTCTGGACGAGTTCCGCTTCTGGCAGGTCGGCTCGGTCTCCGGGCGGGAGAGCGCCGTCATCGACCAGACCTGGCCGTTCCTGGTGGTGGGCACGGTGCTCGTGCTCTGTGTCGCCCGTGGCCTCGACGCCCTGGCCCTGGGCGAGGACGTCGCCAAGGGCCTCGGTCAGAAGGTGGCGACCGTACGGATCGTGGGCGGGCTGGGCGCCACCGTCCTCACGGGCGTGGGGGTCGCCGCGGCGGGGCCCATCGCCTTCGTCGGCCTCGCGGTGCCGCACATCGCCCGAGCGGTCGCCGGCACCGACCACCGGTGGGTGCTGCCGATGGCCGCCCTGATCGGGCCGGTGATGCTGCTCGTGGCGGACGTCGTCGGCCGGATCGTCTTCCCGCCGTCGGAGGTTCCTGCGGGTGTGGCCACGGCGCTGATCGGTGTCCCGTTCCTGGTCGCCCTGGTCCGCCGCAGGACGGTGTCCGCATGAGGGGCGGGCGCGCCGTGGAGCGCGCGGAAGCGCGGCGCGAAGGAAAGCACGCGGGAGGACGGCCCGAAGGGGAGGACGCGGCGGGACGGCCCGAAGGGGAGCACGTAGGAGAACGGCGCGCGCGGCGGCGCACAGGGGTGCGGCGCCCAGCCGAGCGCACGGGGTGCAAGCACGCCGGGGAGGGCGTATGACGGCGGTTGCCGCCACGACGAAGTCCCGTGCCGGGGACGGCATACGTCCGGCCGGCCACGCGGTCGTACGGGCCGGGCGCGGGTCGTTCCTGCTGCACCGGCGGGCGGCCGTCGTCGCCGGTCTGCTGGCGGTGGCGCTGGCCGGCGTCTGCCTGGCCTATCTGTGCATCGGGGAGTCGACGGCCGCGCCCGCCGAGGCCGTGAAGGCGGTCCTCGGGCTGCCGTCGCAGGAGGAGTTCGTCGTCTCCACGCTGCGGCTGCCGCGCATGACCCTCGGGCTGCTGGTCGGCGCGGCGTTCGGCGTCGCGGGCGCGCTCATCCAGACCGTCGCGCGCAATCCGCTGGCCAGCCCCGACGTCATCGGCATCAGCCACGGCGCGGGCGCGCTGACGGTGGGCGCGCTGACCTTCGGCGTCACCTCGTACGCCGTCCTCCCCTACCTCTCCGTCCTGGGCGGACTCTGCGCCGCCGCGCTCGTGTACGTCTTCGCGTGGCGCGGCGGGCTGCACGCCGCGCGCTTCGTCCTCATCGGCATCGGCTTCGCGATCGCCCTGCGCTCGGTGACCCAACTGTTCCTCACCAAGGGGGACTTCCTGGTCGCCCAGCAGGCGCAGGTGTGGATGACCGGCTCCCTCAACGGACGGGGCTGGGAGGAGACCGGGCCTCTCGGCTGGACGCTGCTCGGGCTGCTGCCCGCGGTGCTGTGGGCGGCGCGCGCCCAGCGGTTCGTGTCGCTCGACGACGCCACGGCGACCGCGCTCGGCTCGCGTCTGGGCCGGGCCCGGCTCGGTCTGGTGCTGCTCGGCGTCGTCCTCGCGTCCGTGGCCACAGCGTCCGCGGGCCCCGTGGACTTCGTGGCCCTGCTCGCGCCGCAGATCGCCCGGCGCCTGACGCGTACGGCCCAGATCCCGCTGCTGTGCGCGGCGTTGACGGGCGCGTTCATCGTGGTCGCCGCGGACCTGCCGGCGCGGACCCTGTTCGCGCCGGCCGAGCTGCCGGTGGGTGTGCTCACCGCCGCCGTCGGCGCCCCGTATCTCATCCTGCTGATCATCCGCAGCCGTACCGGAGGACGAGCGTGACCGCGTGCGAGAACCCTGAGGCCCGCCGGCCCGCGGCGAGCAGGCTCGCCGCCCGCGACCTGACCCTCGCCTACGAGGAGCGCACCGTCGTCGAGAGGCTCGACCTCTCCGTGCCGGACGGCGAGGTCACCGTGATCGTCGGGCCCAACGCCTGTGGGAAATCGACCCTGTTGCGCGCTCTGGGCCGGCTCCTCAAGCCCCGCGGCGGCTCCGTCCTGCTCGACGGCCGTGAACTGGCCCGCATCCCGACCCGGAAGGTCGCTCAGTCGGTCGGGTTGCTGCCCCAGACACCGGTCGCGCCCGAGGCGATCACGGTCGCCGATCTGGTCTCACGGGGGCGCCAGCCTCACCAGCACTGGTGGCAGCAGTGGTCGGAGCAGGACGAGCGTGCGGTCGGCGAGGCCATGGCCCGTACGGATGTGACCGATCTGGCCGCGCGGCCCGTCGACGAGCTGTCGGGCGGGCAGCGTCAGCGCGTCTGGATCGCCATGGCCCTCGCGCAGGAGACGGAGCTGCTGCTCCTGGACGAGCCCACGACGTATCTGGACATCGCGCATCAGGTCGAAGTCCTGGATCTCGTACGCCAGTTGAACCAAGAGCGTGGACGCACGGTCGTCGCCGTGCTGCACGACCTCAACCAGGCCACCCGGTACGCTGGCCACTTGGTCGCCATGAAGGCCGGGCGGATCGTGGCACAGGGACGGCCCGCCGAGATCGTCACGGCGGAGCTGGTACGGGAAGTGTTCGGGCTCGACGCGGTGGTCGTGCCGGACCCGGTGACGGGCAGCCCGCTGGTGGTGCCGGGGGCTCCATGGCCGGCGGGGGCGGAGGCGGCCGAGCAGCAGGAGGTGGCGCAGATGCGGGACACTTCGTCGGCGGTGGGCTCGTAAGGATCGCGCCGACAGTTCCGGTCGCGCAGACGGTCTCGTAAGGGTCGGGCCGACGGTCCGGTCGCGCAGACGGTCCGGTCGCGTAGACGGTCCGGTCGCGCAGACGGTCTCGTAAGGGTCGCGCAGACGGTCTCGTGGCGGGCCACCAAGGCTCGTAAGGTCGCGCCGAGGCTGCTTCGGGGCGTCGACCGAGGTCAACCGCCCTTGCTGCGACGGGGGTTGGGGCCCGCGCCCGCGGCGGTTCAGCGCCGGCGGGCGCGCCAGAGCAGATAGAGCGCGGAGACGACGGCCGCCGCCCGCAGGGCGACCGGCCATGTCTCGGTGAGCGCGGCGCTCATCTGCCCCTTGGCGATCGGCTCGCCCCACCGCCCGTCGAACCGCCCCCACAGCCACACGAGCGCGCCCGCCGCGACGAGGCCGGGCAGCCCCAGGGCGGCCCACTTGTTCTCCGCGCGCGTCAACGCGCGCGTGCCGTACGCGATGAGCCACCCCACTCCCAGCAGGATGAGCGAGCCGAGTACGGCTCCCGCGACGAGGAGTCCCGCGGCCAGCAGCAGGAGCGGGCTGAACGAGCGCCGCACCACCTCTCTGCGGTGTCGGAACAGCAGGCGCCGCGCCAGGCCCGCGCCGCGCCCCGCCCCTGCCCCTGCCCCGGCAGGCTGCGCCTCCTCCGCGGCCTTGGCCGCGGCTTCCGCCTCGGCCTTCCGCAGGCGCTCGGCGTCGACTTCCGGTGCCGGCGGCGGTTTCAGTATCTCGGGGACCTCGATGCCGCCGACGAATCCGGGCACGGCCTCGCCCACGTCACCGAACGGCCCCGGCTCGATGCGCCACCAGTCGGGGGTGGCCTCCTGCGGCCCGAGTTCGTCCTCGCCCGCGAGGTGCGGGGGCGACGGCTCGTTCGGCGAACGCGGCGGCGGGACCGTGGTGGACTTGTCAAGAATTCTGCCGGTGAGGGGCGCGGACCGCTCCGCAGCGGGAGCGTCCGGTTCGCCGGCCTGCCGGTCACCGGTCTCCGCAGCGGCGGCCTCGCCATTGTCCACGTTTCTGCCGCCGAGCCTCAGGCCGAACGGGCCGGTTCCGAGCGGGCCCCTGTTCGCACTCTGCTTCTCGGCACCGGGATTGCGGGCACCGGGCTTCCGGGCACCGGGCTTCCGGGCGCCGGGATTGCGGGCACCGGGCTTCCGGGCACCGGGCTTCCGGGCGCCGGGATTGCGGGCACCGGATCTCTTGGAACCCGCCTGCTCAGAGGTGGCCTTCCGGGCTCCGGAGCCCGAATCGGCAGCCTGCGCCGCGGGCCGGTGCCTGGGCGCCTCGGGTCGTCCGTCCGTCCCGCCCGCGGCGGCCACCACGTCGGACGGCGTGCCCAGCTTGCCGAGGATGCGCTTCACCGACGCGGCCGAGTCCGCCGAACCGGCGCGCTGCGCCTCGATCTCCGAACGCAGCTGGGTGACCAGACGCATCCGGTCGCCGGACGACAACTGCTGCTGCTGAGCCAGGTCACCGACCCGGCTCAAATAGTCGAATACGAGCTTGTCGCTCTCGATTCCCACCAAATCCCCTGCGGGCGCGCGCATTTCACCATGGCACTGCCCGACGGTACCGCCTCCCGCGCTCCCGGCGCCGTATCAACTCACGCTGAGCAGACGCAGCTCCGTCTCCAGGTTGTACCGCGCCGTCCGCTCCCAGCGCTCGTGCCCCGTGGGCGTGCGGAACAGGGTCGGCAGCTCCAGCAGCTCGCGCAGCACCGCTGAGCGGCCCTCACGGAACGCGTCGTGGGGCACGAAGCCGTACTCCTGCCGTACGGCGGCGGCATAGGCGGCGTACGCCTGGGGCGGACCGGCGAGCACGGCGAGGTCCGCGTCGCAGAGCACCTCGCCGTCGGCGTCACCCGGCTCCGGGTCGTGCCGGACGGTGAGCCGTACGAGCCGCGCCACCTCGGCCGTACGAGCCGCCGCCACCCCCGCCTCCGGCAGGGCGCGCTCGGCGAGCCGCGCGCTCCGCTCCTCGTTCTCGGAGCGCTCCGGATCGTAGACGGCGTCGTGGAACCAGGCCGCGAGCCGTACGGCGTCCGGGTCCGCGCTGTGGTGCGCCAGCTCCTCGACGCGGTCGAGGACGGCGAGGAGGTGCTCGGTGGTGTGGTAGTGCCGGTGCGGCTCGGCCCAGCGGGCCAGGAGGTTCTCGCCGTACGGCACGGGGTCCGGGCGGTCCGTCTCCTGGCAACGGCTGAGCAGCCGCGACCAGCGCGCGAGCAGAAGGTCGCGGGTGGCTGCGGCCTCGGCATGGTGGGCGGCGTTCTCGGCCATGGAATCAATTGTGTGGCACGGTTCCCCGTGCGGGCCGCCTGTGGCACCCTGGGAATATGTCTAGACCAATCCTCGAGGTCATCGCCCTCGGCGTCGACGACGCGGTCGCCGCGCAAGCCGGAGGGGCCGACCGCCTCGAACTGGTCACCGACATGGCTGCCGACGGCCTCACGCCCTCCCCCGAGACCTTCGCCGAGGTCCGCGCGGCCGTGACCATCCCGGTGCGCGTGATGCTGCGCCCGGCAGCCGCGGGCCGGCGCCGCGAGCGCACCACCGCCGCCGAACTCCACGCCCTGTGCGCGGAGGCCGAGGTGCTGCGCGCCGCGGGCGCGGACGCATTCGTCTTCGGCTTCCTCGACCACGAAGGGCACCCGGACCTGGTCGCGGTCGAGATGCTCGTCGCGGTCATCGAGCCCTGCCCATGGACCTTCCACCGGGCCATCGACCGCGCCGCCCACCGCGACGCGCTGCGCAAGCAACTGGCGGGGCTGCCCGGCCTGGACACGTATCTGACCGCCGGCTCGGCATCCGGCATCGACCAGGGCATGCCGCTCCTTCTGGCGGAAGCGGCGCGCTCCGGGGAGCCGGGGTACGAGCCGCGGATCCTGGCCGGGGGCGGCCTGCGCCTCGAACACGTTCCGCGGCTGCGCGAGGGCGGCATCGATGCCTTCCACATCGGCTCGGCGGCACGCCCCGGGGGCGACTGGTCCGCACCGGTCTCGGCGGCCGCGGTCGAGGGGTGGCGTACGGCGCTGCTGTGACGGCAGGTCCTCTCCTCGGCCTTCGACGGCACCGACGCCACGCTCTCGCGGCGAAGCCATCGACGCCACGCTCTCGTAGCGAGGGTGGCCGGGCCGTCGGGTTCACCGAAGCGCCGGAGTCGGCCGAGTCAGCAAACGGGCTCCGGCTCCCGCGACGCCAACTCCCCCGGGAGCGGGGCGGCGTGGACCACCGTGAGCCCGGAGACGGCGCGGGTGAGCGCCACGTACAGCCGCCGAAGTCCCGTACGCTGCGGGGCTTCCGGCAGCGGCACCGGCGGTTCGCCGTTGACCACGGCGGCCGGTTCGTCGAGGACCACGTGGTCGTACTCCAGGCCCTTGGCGAGCGATGCAGGGACCAGGGTGAGACGCGGGCCCGCCGCCTCCTCCCCCTCCGCCCCCGAGGCTGCCGGCTTCCCGGCGATCTCCGGCCCGCCTTCACCCTCGGGAGCCTCGGGCTGCTCCGGGGCCGACGGGACCCTCGCCGCCGGAGACTCCGTGCCCAGTTCCGCGTGAGCGATCCCCGCGCCGGACAACGCCCGTGCCAGCGCCGGGATACGGGAATCCGCCCCGATCAGCCCCACCGACCCCTCGTGCGTCAGCGCCTCGCGGCAGGCCGCGACCACCGCCGCCTCCAACTCCTCCACCCCAACCTCGTGGATCCGCAGCGATCCGGGCGCCTCACGGACCGAGGTGGCCTCCACCAGGCCCGGGGCGATGGCCGGGAGCAGACGGGACGCATACGCGATGACCTCGCGCGGGACGCGGAAGCCCGCCGTCAGCTCCTCGATCCGTGCGTCCGGCTTGCCCAGGTGCGCCAGCGCCTCCGGCCAACTCGCCGTCGCCCAGGGCGTGGTGCCCTGGGCGAGGTCGCCGAGCACCGTCGCGGATCCCGTGGAGCAGCGGCGCCCCACCGCCCGGTACTGCATGGGCGAGAGGTCCTGCGCCTCGTCGAGCACCACGTGCCCGAGCGAGGGCGTGCGCTCCACCAGATCCGCCACCTCGTCGATCAGCACGGCGTCGGCCGCCGACCACTTCGCCGACTTCGGGCCTCGGGGCGGCTTCGGCCACAGGATCTCCCGCTGCTCCCCTTCGGTCAGCAGCCCCTCCGCCTGCTCCGCCAGGAAGCCGGGGTCGGACAGCAGCCGGAAGACGAGCTTCGCCGGATCGACCTGCGGCCAGACCGCCTTGACCGTCGCCTTCACGGCCGGATTGCGGGCCACCGCGCCCTGCACGCGGTCGTCCGGTGCCTCGCCCGCGGCCTCCATCCGTACGAGCACGGCATGGGCGATGCGCTGCGGGAGGGCGGCGCGCGCGGCTTCGTAGCGGATGTCGCGCGCCAGCAACTGCCGTACCAGTTCCTCCAGTTCGTACGCCGGGATGCGCCAGCGGCGCGAGCCGCGGACGACGACGCAGGGCTCGGCGGGCATGGACACGCCGGACCGCACGGCCCGCCGCAGCACCTCCGCCATCCGTGCGTCGCCCTTGAGAGCGGCCGCGCCCGGGGTGTCCCGGCCGCGGACCTCGACGCGCGCCACCAGATCGTCGACGGTCGCCTGCCTGACCTCCAACTCCCCAAGAGCGGGCAGCACTTGCTCGATGTAGTGGAGAAAGGAGCGGTTCGGTCCGACGACGAGGGTGCCGGTGCGGGCCAGCCGCTCCCGGTGCGCATACAGCAGATACGCCACGCGGTGCAGGCCGACGGCCGTCTTGCCCGTGCCGGGCGCTCCCTGCACGCAGACGGTCCCGGAGAGCCCGGCCCGTACGATCTCGTCCTGCTCGGGCTGGATGGTCGCGACGATGTCCCGCATGGGCCCGACGCGCGGCCGCTCGATCTCCGTCCGGAGCAGTTTGCTGCGCGTCACCATCTCGGCCCCGGCCGGATCGGTGAGGTGCTCGTCCTCGTAGGCGGTCAGGTCGCCGCCGGTGCAGCCGAACCGCCGGCGCAGCGCCACGTCCATCGGGTCCTTCTTGGAGGCCCGGTAGAAAGGCTGGGAGACGGGGGCTCGCCAGTCGATGACCATCGGGTCGCCGTCGGCGTCGTGCACATGGCGGCGTCCGATGTAGAACCGCTCCCCCTCGCCGCCCTCCGCCTTGTCGGCCCCCGGGGCGTGGAGGTAGTCGAGGCGCCCGAAGAACAGGGGCGCGTGGGCGAGGTCGGCGAGAGCCTTGATGCGGTCTCCGATCTCGCGCTCCAGGACGAGGGCGCTCACCCAGTTCGCGGTGGTGTCGCTGATGTCGAGCGCTTCGATTTCGGCGCGCATGGCGCGGAGGGCGGCGCGTGAGGCGGCGAGGTGCTCGCGCTCGCGGCGCAGCGGATCACCGTCAGGGGCGGGGCCCTCGCCGACAGAGTGCTTCTTGGTGTGGTCCTGGGTGCGGTCGCGGGCCTGGTCTGGGGCGTGCGCGGGCACGGCAATGCCTCCGGGAGGTGGATACGAGCGGTGACGCCGACCGGTTTCCGACCGGGCGGGGGCTCTCCCTCAGCGGTACGGGAGGCGGGCAGACGCGGCATATTAGCCATCGCACCGGAGAACGGCGATGAATTTTCCGGACGTCGCACCCCTCACACATGCGCCCCTCGCCCCCGAGGCCCCCTCAGGGACCGTCCGACCAAGGTATGGCGGGCCCTGCTCCCGGGGGCTGACAACCGCCTCCCGCCGGTTACACCCGCGGGCCGATGTGCTCCGAACGCGTGAATTCCATCATGGAGACATGAGCACAGCATCCATCACATCAGGCCACCGTCCGGACCCCTCGGGCGCCTCCGCCATCGGCGCCGACCGAGACGACCACCGCCACGTCCTGGGCAATGTCCTGCGAGCGATCCGCGTGTACGCCGAGGCCGCCGTACGCGTCGTACTCCTCGGGGAGTACGCGGAGAGATCACCGGTGAGCCGCCGCTGACCGTTGTCCCCGCCCGTACGACCGGCTCGGCCATGCCCCGCCGTACAACCCGCTCGGCCATGCCCCGCCGTACAACCCGCTCGACCATGCCCCGCCGTACGACCCGCTCGGCCATGCCCCGCCGTACGACCCGCTCGGCCACACCGCGACGCGTACAGCCGGTTCGGTCACCCCGCGAGTCGTGACCGCCGTCAGACCTCGTCAGTCGCCAGCAGGTCTCCCGCGTCGACGATCCGGTAGGCGTACCCCTGCTCCGCCAGGAACCGCTGGCGGTGGGCGGCGAAGTCCTGGTCGATGGTGTCGCGGGCCACGACCGAATAGAAGATCGCCGGGTGCCCGTCCGCCTTCGGCCGCAGCACCCGCCCCAGCCGCTGTGCCTCCTCCTGCCGCGATCCGAAGGTGCCCGACACCTGGATCGCGACCGTCGCCTCGGGCAGGTCGACCGAGAAGTTGGCCACCTTGGACACGACGAGAACGCCGATCTCCCCCTGCCGGAACGCCTCGAAGAGCTTCTCGCGCTGCGCGTTCGTCGTCTCGCCCTTGATCACCGGGGCGTCCAGATGCTCGCCCAGCTCGTCGAGCTGATCGATGTACTGGCCGATCACGAGCGTCTGCTGCCCGCGGTGCCGCTCGACGAGCGCCTCGATGACCCGCCGCTTGCTGTGCGTAGTGGCGCAGTACCGGTACTTCTCCTCCGTCTCCGCCGTCGCGTACGCCAGGCGCTCGGAGTCCGTCAGATCGACCCGGACCTCGACGCAGTCCGCGGGCGCGATGTAGCCCTGCGCCTCGATCTCCTTCCAGGGCGCGTCGAAGCGCTTCGGCCCGATGAGCGAGAAGACGTCCGACTCGCGCCCGTCCTCCCGTACGAGCGTCGCCGTCAGGCCGAGCCGCCGCCGCGCCTGCAGGTCCGCGGTGAACTTGAACACCGGCGCGGGCAGCAGATGCACCTCGTCGTAGACGATCAGGCCCCAGTCGCGGGAGTCGAACAGTTCCAGGTGCGGGTAGATGCCCTTCCGCTTGGTGGTGAGGACCTGGTACGTGGCGATGGTGACCGGGCGGATCTCCTTGCGGGTGCCGCTGTACTCGCCGATCTCGTCCTCGGTGAGCGAGGTCCGCCGCACCAGCTCGTGCTTCCACTGGCGGGCCGAGACCGTGTTGGTCACCAGGATCAGCGTCGTCGACTTCGCCGTGGCCATCGCGCCGGCCCCGACCAGCGTCTTACCCGCGCCGCACGGCAGGACGACGACGCCCGAACCGCCGTGCCAGAAGTTCTCCACGGCCTGGTTCTGGTACGGGCGCAGCGCCCAGCCGTCCTCGTGCAGCTCGATGGGGTGCGCCTCTCCGTCCACGTACCCGGCCAGGTCCTCGGCGGGCCACCCGAGCTTGAGCAGCGTCTGCTTGATCTGGCCCCGCTCCGAGGGGTGCACGGCGACGGTGTCCTGGTCGATGCGGGCACCGACGAGCGGCTGGATCCGCTTGGAGCGGAGGATCTCCTCAAGGACCGGGCGGTCGGTGGTGAGCAGGACGAGGCCGTGGGTGGGGTGCTTGAGCAGCTGCAGCCGCCCGTAGCGGGCCATGGTCTCGGCGACGTCGACGAGGAGGGCGTGCGGCACCGGGTAGCGCGAGAACTCGACGAGCGCGTCGACCACCTGCTCGGCGTCGTGCCCGGCGGCGCGGGCGTTCCAGAGGCCCAGCGGCGTGACGCGGTAGGTGTGCATGTGCTCGGGCGCCCGCTCCAGCTCCGCGAAGGGGGCGATGGCGCGGCGGCAGGCGTCTGCCTGGTCGTGGTCGACTTCCAAGAGCAGCGTCTTGTCGCTTTGGACGATGAGAGGTCCGGTCACGCCTCGTCCCTTCTTCACTGGCGGGTGCGCCCGTTACTGGCGGGTGCGGCCGCGGGGTCGTGCGGGGTGCGCCATGGCGCAGTCCGAGCGGTCGTGGGTCGTGCTTCGGTCGGTTGTCGTCGTCGTGGTCGCCGGGCGTGCGTTGCGTACGCCGGCCTTGCTTCGGTCGAACGCCGCGGCTTCTTCGGGCGGGAACCGCTCGGCCGGACGGCCCCCGGCAGGTCGGGCGGGAACCGCTCGGCCGGACGGCCCCCGGCAGGTCGGGCGGGAACCGCTCGGCCGGACGGCCCCCGGCGGGCCTCATGCCGACCCGCCAAACCTCCAGTGTGCCGCACGGCCGGGGCTTCTCCGGGCGGCACGCCTCCTCCGGCGGGACCGGTCCGAGCGCGCTGAGTGCCAGTGCCGCACTACTAGGCCGGTCCGTCGGCGAGTTCGGCGACGCCGGTGATGCGGTGCAGGGGGAAGGTGCGGACCTCGTCGGCGGTGTGGTCGTACGCGGTGACGAAACCGCCCTCGACACGGACCGGTGCGATGACCCGCTGACTGGCCGCGCCGTCGGCGTTGACGTGGCCGATCCACACCGCGCTGCCGGTGAGCGCGGCGGCCTGCATGGCGGCCAGGGTCTCGGCCGAGGTCGTGCGGGGGAGGCCGTCCGCGGGCGCCGTACGGGCCGCGGCACCTCCTGCCGTACGCCCTGTCGTGCGCCGCGACGTGTCTCCTGCCGACGCTCGGCCCGCTGCCGCGGCCGCACCCGCAGCGACCGCCCTGGTCACCGCCGTCGCGGCCAGGTCTCCCGCGCGGATGGCCCTGACCGCCGCGCCGAGCAGCGTGGCATCGGGCAGGGGCGGCCCACACTGGACGGGTACGGGCGCGGTGCGCGGCGGCGTCCGGTAGGCGTCGGCACGCGCCACCACCACGTCGCCCTCCTCCGACTCCGCGGCCGGTGCGTAGCCCATGCTGCGCAGCCGCTCCAGCAGCAGGTCGGGGGTGACCTGCGCGGCGAGCACGGTCGGGGCGAGGCGGCGCAGTGCCAGCCCCGCGGCGCGGCGGTCGGCGAGGATCTCGGCGAGGAGCGCGTCGTCGTCGCACCGGACGTACGCGAACGCGGCACCGACCCTGAGGTGCCCGTGCTTCCGCGCCACGTCGTCGATCAGATAGCTGAGGGGCTGCGGGACGGGCGTACGCGAGTGCTGCGCGAGGAACGCGTGCAGGTCGGCGGCCGTCTGCCCCGCGTCGAGCGCGCGGCGCACGGATCCGGGAGTGAAGCGGTAGACGGTCGCGCCGCCCTTCGACTCCACGTCCGCGAGGACTTCGAGCACGGCGGCCAGCGGCCGCTCCAGGGGGCCGGGCGCGACGGCGGTCAGGTCGGCCTGCAGCAGCACGTGGTCCAGCGGCTCGGGGAGCAGTGGGGCGAGGAGCGCGGCGGCGCGGGCGGCGGATGCCGCGGCGGCGTGCGGGGTCGGCGGCGGGGTCCGTCCCTCTTCAAGGGTCCCTGTGACCTCAGGGATCCGTACTTCATCAGGGGCCCCTGAGACCTCAAGGGCCCCTACTTCCTCAGAAGCCCCTGTGTCCTCCCGGTGCGGTACGGGGCCCCGGGGCTGGACGGCGTCCTGGGTCGGTGCGCCGTCCGGGGTCGCTACCGAGCCCGGAGTGGCTACCGAGCCCGGGGTCGGTACGGGGTTGGGGGGCGGTACGGGGTCGGGGGTCGGTACGGCGCCCGCCGGGTGGTCGGCACGGTGGTCGCCCAGCAGGGCGCGCCCGTGGGTGGACAAGGCGCCGCGGCCGGTGATGCCGAGGAGTTCGGCCTCGGTCAGGGTCCAGCGGGCGAGGCGCGAGCGGAGATCGTCCGGAGCGGTGGGCGACGCGGCGGCCCGATCGGTGGACGCGATCCGAGCGGCGGCCGATCGCGCCCGGGCGGAGGCGCTCACCGCGGAGCGGGCGGATCCGTGGAGTGCGGTGCGTGCGGTCCCGTAGGCCGCCGGACCGCGGGTTGCTGCGGGCCCGTTCGCCGGGGACCTGCCCGTTGGGGACCTGTCCGTTGGGGACCCGTGCGCCGGGGATCCGTTCCTTGCGGTGCCGAGAGACCCGTGCGCCGCGGTTTCGGCACTGTCCGATGGAGCTCCGTGTTCCCAGCGCAGCCGGGCCAGCAGCGTCGCCGGCGCGGCCGCGTGCCCCCTCGGCACACCGGCCAGGAGCTCCAGTACCCGGTGGCGGACGTGCGGGGCGGGTGCGCGGTCGAGCCCGGGACCGAGCGCGGAGAGCGGACGCCCCTTCGCGTCGTGGCCGCCGACCGTTCCCGCCGTACGGGTCGCTGTCAGCCACGCCGCGACCAGCGCCCCCCACCGCCGCTCGGTGGGCAGGCTCAGCCACTCGTCACCGGCAGGAGTCGGGGCGAAGCGCTCGTCCGCCTCGCCGTCGGAGGCGACGAGCCCTGCGGCGTAAGCGAGTTCGGCCCAGAAGGCGGCGGTGGGCTCGTCGGTATCGAGGGCCGTCGCGGTCCGCTTGAGGTCACGGACGCTCAGCCCGCCCGCGCGCAGGACGGGAGGACCACCGAGATCCCACTCCTTGAGCAGGTCCTCGACCGTGGCAACGGCCGCGAGCGCCTGGCCCGCAGCGGTGGAGTCGACGATGCGGGGCCGGTATTCGGCCGCGGACCCGATGGCCGGAGCCAACGGCTCCGGATGACGGTGCGCGCGCCCGCCGCGCAGATGCAGGGCCGCCTCGCGCGGCAGGACGACGGTGCCCGGCGCCGTAGGGAGCAGCAGACCGCGGTCGGTGAGCCAGCGGACCGGCGCGGACGGCTGGGCGGGGACGGTTCCGTACGGCGGCCCCCACACGAGGCGCGCCAGGATCTCCCCGGACTCCTCCGGTGCCTGCGCGAGCAGAGCCGTCATCCGCTGACGGTCGCGGAAGAGCGCGGCGAGCGCCTCCACGGCGGTCACCGGGTCGTGCGTGGCGGGCAGCCCGCAGCCGGCGATGATCTCCTGGAGGCGGCCGGGGGACATACCGGTGGTCGCCTCGGCGACGGTCGGCCCGAGTCCGGTGGGGGACGGGCCGGGGGTGCCGCCGACCGCGCCGGAGGGCGTGCCGGGCGCGAGCACTTCGCGGGCCGTGCGGACCAGGTGCAGACGGGCGTCCGTACCCCAGAGGAGTGCCTGTGCCCGGAGCGCGGCGACGGCGCCGGGGAGCGCGCGAGCGACGTCCTCGTCACCCGCATCGCCCGCCATGAGACCGAGCAGCACGTCGTACGTGCAGGGTGCCGGGGCGACCGCGAGCGCTTCCGCGGTCTGCAGCGTGAACCGGTCGAGGCGCTCCAGGGCGCGTACGACGGAGGCACGGGTACCGGCGCGGGTGGCGAGCTGGGTGAGATCGCCGGGAACCGGGGAGAGCAGATCGGGGCGGGCCCTGAGGAGGGCCGCCAGATCCTCGTCCGGACGCGCGCGCAGCTCCTCGGCGAGGGTGCGGGGCGCGGCGGAGGCGCCTCGGCCGCTGTCGCGGCGGGACTCAGTCGGCACGCGCACCTCCCGATTCCGGCCCGGTGGTCATCCGCACCACGGTACCCGCTCGGACGGACACCCCATGAGGACCAGGCTGCTCGGGGCGGAAGCGGGCGTGGGGGTCTTCGGGATTCGGGGCGGAAGCGGGCGTGGGGGTCTTCGGGGTTCGGGGCGGAAGCGGGCGTAGTGGTCATGGGGCACGGGGGAAGGTCGCGACGCGGTCTGCGGCGACGCCCCTGGCCCAGGACACCGGCGGGCACTGCCTGCCCTGGGCGGGGACCCGCCGTCCCCGCACGGAATGCGATGCCCGGTGCGCGCGTTGGCTGTTGGTATGCCGAGCCCAGCCCAGCGCGTCCGTATGCCCAAGGCTGTTCACGTTCTCGGACTGAGCGTCTTCTCGCTCGGAACCTCGGAGTTCATGCTCTCCGGGCTGCTGCCGCCCATCGCCGAGGACATGGGCGTGAGCATTCCCCAGGCCGGGCTGCTGATCTCGGCGTTCGCCATCGGCATGGTGGTGGGCGCGCCGCTGCTGGCGGTCGCGACCCTCCGGCTCCCCCGCCGTACGACGCTGATCACGCTGCTCACCGTCTTCGCCCTCGGCCAGGTGGGCGGCGCTTTGGCGCCGGGCTACGGCCTCCTCTTCGCCTCGCGCGTCATCAGCGCTCTCGCGTGCGCGGGGTTCTGGGCCGTCGGCGCGGCGGTCGCGGTCGCGATGGTCCCCGAGAACGTGCGCGCCCGCGCGCTGTCCGTGCTCATAGGCGGTCTGAGCGTGGCGAACGTGGTCGGCGTTCCCGCGGGGGCCTTTCTGGGCGAGCACTTCGGCTGGCGGTCGGCGTTCTGGGCGGTGGGCGCGATGTCTGCCGTCGCGCTCGTCGGGGTGGTGGCGTTCATCCCGCGCATCCCCATCCCGGAGACGAGGCCGAAGCTCCGCCAGGAGGTAGGGATCTACCGCGACCGGCCGGTGCTCCTGGCGATCGGGACGATCGCGCTCTCCGCGGGCGGCGTCTACTGCGCGTTCAGCTACATGGCTCCGCTCCTCAGCGATGTGGCGGGGCTCGGGGGTGACTGGGTCCCCACCGTGCTCGGGCTGTTCGGCGTCGGTGCGCTGATCGGCACGACGGTCGGCGGCCGGGTGGCGGACGCGCATCTCTTCGGCGTTCTGCTGGCCGGCACCGCGGCCACGACCGTCTGTCTCGTCGCCCTCGCCCTCACCGCGCACAACCCGGTCTCCGCAATCGCCGTGTCGTTCCTCCTCGGCGTCTCGTGCTTCTTCATGGCCCCCGCTCTGAACGCCCGCCTGTTCAACGTCGCGGCGGCCGCTCCGACGCTCGCGGGAGCGACGACCACCGCCTCCTTCAACCTGGGCAACACCAGCGGGCCGTGGATCGGCGGACGCGTCATCGACCTGGGGTTCGGCTTCGCCTCCACCGCGTTGGCGGGTGCGGCGATGGTGGCACTGTCGATGGGTACGGTCGCTTGGAGCCTGGGCCTGGAACGGCGTCGCGCCGCCAACACCCGCCTGGTCACTGGCTCGTCGCGGAGCAAGCGGCCCACCGACGTCGCCGGTCACGCGGTGGTTCGGACGACGGGTCACGCGGCAGTTCCCGCCGCCGAGCACACCGGCCGGAACGGCGCCCACCCGTATGAGGCGGAGTAGGGGCCCGGTCGGGCCGTTCCGGCCGCACCTGCCCCTGCCCCTGCCCCCGCCCGCAGCGCATGTCCACGGGCGCACCGCCTTTCCGATGAGGCGCGCCTCGCCGACGACGGATGCTCAAGGCTGCCGATGGGGGGCGGCGGCTCGCATCCCGTACGCGCCTCCGCACGGGAGCCGGTACGCGCCTCCGCACCCGGCCGTACGCGCCTCCGCACCCGGCCGTACGCGCCTCCGCACGAGGGCCCGTGCGCGCCTCCGCACGGGGCCCGTGCGGTCAGCCGCTCTTGCGCCTTCTGAGACCCGCATCCGTGAGCAGCCGGACCAGCTCCTTGCTGGTCACCTCCACGGCGCCCAGCTCCACCGCGGCGCGGTACCGCTCACTCGGCACGTCGTAGTGGTCGCGTTCGAAGGCTCGCGCCGGTGAACCGAGCCGGGCCGCGAACGCGTGCAGCTCCTCGTACGAGACGTCGCTCACCATGTGCGACCACATCCGCCCGTGACCCGGCCAGTTCGGCGGGTCGATGTAGACCGCCACCCTCAGGGGCCCAGGACCGTGCCGAGGCCGCCCACTTTGGCGATGGTCACGCCCGCCTCTGGGCACACCCAGTGCGGATCGGGGCCGAGTTCGGGCTCGATGGCCAACGCGTGCGGGTCGCCGGTCTCGGTGCACACGGGGCACACGGGCCAGCGGCCGAACTTGTCCAGCAGTGCGTCCTGCACGTCCTGCGCGACGAGGCCGGCCAGGAAGACGGCGCCCTCGGGCCACTGCTCGACCCACCATCGCCGATGGGCGACGGCGTCCTCGACGAGCGAGACGACGTCGGCCTGGGCCACGTCGCCCGCCGAGAGATCGGCCAGTACGAGGGCACGCGTAGCGTGCAGCGCCTGCTCAAGCTCCATACGACCATTGTCACGCGCCAGTCCACAGGGGTTGACGCACTCCGCTGCTGAAAATACCTTCCAAGAGTGCGCAACCATGTGAAGGAAACTTTCAACAGCCCGGCCGTCCGGCCGTCCGGCTCCGGGGAAGGCCCGCCCGCGGGTCCGCGCCCGGGCCCGCCCGCGGGTCCGCTCCCCAACCCGCCCGCGCCTGCCGCCCTCGCCGCCAAGGTCCGCACCCTGGGCCCGTCAATGACCCGCTCGATGCACCGAGTTGCCGAGACCGTGGCCGGCGACCCGGCGGGGTGCGCTGCGCTGACCGTCACCGGGCTCGCGGAGCGTACCGGCACCAGTGAGGCCACCGTCGTCCGCACGGCCCGCCTCCTCGGCTATCCGGGATACCGCGATCTACGCCTCGCCCTCGCGGGGCTCGCCGCGCAGCAGCAGTCCGGGGCCGCGCCCGCGGTCACCGCCGACATAGCGGTCGACGATCCGCTCCCCTCCGTGGTGGCCAAGCTCGCGCAGGAGGAGCAGCAGTGCCTGGCGGACACCGCGGCCGGACTCGACACCACCCAGCTGGAGTCCGCGGTCTCCGCGATCACCTCGGCCCGGCGCATCGATGTCTACGGCATCGGCGCGTCCAACCTCGTCGCCCAGGACCTGGTGCAGAAGCTGCTGCGGATCGGGCTGATAGCCCACGCTCATGCCGATCCGCATCTGGCGGTCACCAACGCCGTGCAGCTCCGCTCCGGAGACGTCGCCATCGCGATCACCCACTCCGGGCGCACGACCGATGTCATCGAACCGCTGCGCGTCGCCTTCGACCACGGCGCGACGACGGTGGCGATCACCGGCCGCCCGGACGCGGACGTCGCGCAGTACGCGGACCACGTCCTGACGACGTCGACCGCGCGCGAGAGCGAGCTGCGGCCCGCCGCCATGTCGAGCAGGACGAGTCAGCTCCTCGTCGTGGACTGCCTGTTCATAGGTGTCGCCCAGCGGACCTACGACGCCGCGGCACCCGCCCTGTCCGCGTCATACGAGGCACTGGCCCACCGGCACAGCCCCAAGCGCCCGTAATCGCAAGGCCGCAGGGCACCACCCCGTCCCGCGGCTCGGGCGCCCCCCCGTCCCCGAGGATCCGGCACCCGCGCCCTGCACGCAGGCCACGCACCGCTTACCACGTACACACCCCCCCCACACCCCCCGGACCACGCACGCACACGCGCAGAGCACGCACACGCGCAGACCACACAGGCACGCACGCTCAGACCACACAGGCAC
The DNA here is from genome assembly GCF_040681345.1 of Streptomyces sp. NPDC051776. Taxonomy (NCBI): domain Bacteria; kingdom Bacillati; phylum Actinomycetota; class Actinomycetes; order Kitasatosporales; family Streptomycetaceae; genus Streptomyces; species Streptomyces sp. NPDC051776. The sequence goes on from NZ_JBFAYQ010000025.1 coordinate 93,157, forward strand.
GCACAGCTCGCACACCGGTGAGCGCACCTGTGCACGGCGTCCGCACCCCGGGCGCCGGCAGGCCCACGCTCCGCCGGCTCCACCGCGCCCGCGGACCGGGCCCCGTCCGTGGCCACGGCCGAAGCCGGGGCCTCCAGACCCCCCACTCTTCGAGAAGGCTGCCTCATGTCATCGAGTGCCGACCATGCAGAGCTGCGCGCCCAGCTCGACAGCCTCACCACCGAGGCCTTCCGCAGCGAGCTGGCCGACATCGACCAACTCCCCACCCTCGAGATCGCCAAGATCATGAACGGCGAGGACGCCGCCGTCCCCGGCGCCGTCGCCGCCGGGCTACCGAAGATCGCGGCGGCGATCGACGCCACCGCGGAGCGCATGGCCCGCGGCGGTCGGCTGATCTACGCTGGTGCGGGCACGGCGGGGCGGCTCGGTGTGCTGGACGCGAGCGAATGCCCCCCGACCTTCAACACCGGACCGCACGAGGTGGTCGGTCTCATCGCGGGTGGCCAGCCCGCGATGGTCACGTCCGTCGAGGGCGCCGAGGACAACGCGGAGCTAGCGGCCGGCGATCTGGAGGCCCTGGGGATCGGGGAAGCCGACACGGTGGTCGGCATCTCCGCCTCGGGCCGCACGCCTTACGCCATCGGCGCCGTCGAACACGCCCGTGACCGCGGAGCACTCACCATCGGGCTGTCCTGCAACGCGGATTCGGCGCTCGCCGCGGCCGCCGAGCACGGCATCGAGATCGTCGTCGGCCCCGAGCTCCTCACGGGCTCGACCCGCCTCAAAGCCGGCACGGCACAGAAGCTCGTCCTCAACATGATCTCGACGATCACCATGATCCGGTTGGGCAAGACGTACGGGAACCTGATGGTCGACGTCCGCGCCTCGAACGAAAAGCTGCGAGCCCGCTCGCGCCGTATCGTCTCGCTCGCCACCGGCGCGCCGGACGCGGAGATCGAGGCGGCGCTGGCAGCCACGGACGGCGAGGTGAAGCACGCGATCCTCGTCATCCTGGCCGCCGTCGACGCCCCCACGGCGGCCGGCCTCCTCGATGAATCCCGCGGTCATCTGCGGGCGGCTCTCCAGGCCGCCCGGAAGGGCGACTGACGGCCGTGTGCGGGCCTGCGTTCCGCGGGACCAGGGGGTGCCTGGGGGAGGGTGGGCGCATACGGCCCCCGCCGCCCGAACGCCCCGGCTCGCCCCCACACAGCAAGGCACGAACGCCCTATGGCACAGAACAGCGACCACTCCGCCACCGCGGCCGCGCTTCTCCCCCTCGTCGGTGGAGCGCGGAACGTCACGTCCGTGGCCCACTGCATGACCCGTCTCCGCGTGGGCCTCGCCGACCGCACCCTCGTACGGGACGCCGAACTGCGAGCCCTCCCCGCCGTTCTGGGCGTCGTCGAGGACGACACGTACCAGATCGTCCTCGGGCCGGGCGTGGTCGCGCGAGTGACGCCGGAGTTCGAGCGGCTGGTCGAGTCCGAGCGGCTGGTTGAGTCCGAGCGGCGCGCGGCACCGGAACAGCCCCCGGCAGGAGCCGTACCGGTGCCGCCCTCCCCGGATGCCCAGGGGAGCGCGAACACCGTGGCCACCCCCGCCTCTCCCGCTGCCAACACGGCCACCCCGGCCACCTCTGCCAACGCGACCACCCCGGCCACCTCTGCCACCCCGGCCGCTTCGGCCGCTTCGGCCGCTTCGGCCGCTTCGGCCGCCGCGACCCCGGTGACCGCCGGCGAACTGGCTGCGCGCGGCGCGGCTCTGAGGGCCGAGCAGAAGCGGAGGAACGCCACCCCTGTCAAGCTCTTCCTGCGTCGGATCGCCCAGGTCTTCGTCCCGCTCATCCCGGCCCTCATCGGCTGCGGCATCGTCGCGGGCATCAACGGCCTACTGACCAATCTGGTCCACACCGGGCACGCCACATGGGCGGCGTCCCTCGTCCCGGCATTGGCGGCCATCGCCACCGGCTTCATGTCGCTCATCGCCGTGTTCGTCGGAATCAACACGGCCAAGGAGTTCGGCGGCACGCCGGTGCTCGGCGGGGCCGTCGCCGCGATCAGCGTCTACGCGGGCGTGGCCCAGGTGAGTGTGTTCGGCCAGAAGCTCGCCCCGGGGCAGGGCGGCGTCCTCGGCGCGCTCTGCGCCGCGCTGCTCGCCGTCCGGGTGGAGAAGTGGTGCCGCCGCCACGTGCCCGAGACCGTCGACGTCCTGCTGACGCCCACCCTCACCGTGCTGGTCTCCGGTCTCGCCACGCTCTTCGGCCTGATGTTTCTGGCCGGTGAAGTCTCCACCGCCATCGGCGACTTCGCGAACTGGCTGCTGTCCAGTGGCGGAGCCGTCGCCGGCTTCGTCCTCGGCGGCCTCTTCCTGCCCCTGGTGATGCTCGGACTGCACCAGGCCCTGATTCCCATCCACACCACGCTCATCCAGCAGCAGGGCTACACCCTTCTGCTCCCGGTCCTCGCCATGGCGGGCGCGGGCCAGGTGGGCGCCGCCTTCGCGGTCCTCCTCCGCCTCCGCCGCAACACCTCGATCCGCAGGACGATCCGGTCCGCCCTCCCCGCGGGCCTGCTGGGCATCGGCGAACCCCTCATCTACGGCGTCTCCCTCCCGCTCGGCCGCCCCTTCGTCACTGCGTGCATCGGCGGCGCGTTCGGCGGCGGCTTCGTCGGACTGCTGGGGCAGCTCGGCGACACGGTCGGCTCGACCGCCATCGGCCCGTCCGGCTGGGCGCTGTTCCCGCTGCTCGACGGCAGCGCGAGCCTCACCGCCACCGTCGGTGTGTACGCGGCGGGACTGCTCGTCGGCTACGTCGCGGGGTTCGTCGCCACGTACTTCTTCGGCATCAGCAAGCGGATGCGGGCCGAACTCAACGTCGCTCCCGAGCAGGCCGCGACCGTGACAGCCGACCCGTCCGCGTCGCCGGTCCCCGACGAGCGGGGCGGAAGGGACAGAAAGGGCGAGAGCCTGACCGCCTCGGGGAGGATGACGCCATGACAGCCACTGAGTACCGTCGCCTGGTCGTCCTGCGCCACGCCAAATCCGCCAGGCCGGAGGGCGTACCCGACACGGACCGCCCCCTCGCACCGCGCGGGCGCCGCGACGCCCCGGTCTCGGGGGCCTGGCTGCGCGACGCGGACTGCGTCCCGGATCTCGTCATCTGCTCCCCCTCCCGCCGCACGCGCGAGACCTGGGACCTCGCCTCGGCGGAACTGCCCACCGCCCCGCCGGTGCGCCACGACGAGCGTCTCTACCACGGAAGCGCCGAGCAGTTGCTCGCCGTCGTACGCGAAACCCCCGCGGACGTGGGGACGTTGCTCCTCGTGGGGCACAGCCCCGGGGTGGAGGAACTGATCCTGCTCCTCGCCGGCGACGGAGACCCCGACGCCCTGGCCCGCACCGAGGAGAAGTTTCCCACCTCGGCCATCGCCGTACTTCGGACCCCGCCTCCGTGGCCCGATCTCGCCCCGGCAGGCGCGCGGTTGACATCGATGACCGTGCCACGCGGCGAGAAGAAATGAGCGCCGCATCCTTCCGGGGCTCCCCCTGGCATTGGCGGACAGGATCTCCTGTTGCATCTCCCGCAACAGCAGAAGCGACACCCGGTCACCGTCGACGATGACGCGGTACGGCGCCGGGCCCTCGGTCACCATCGGCAAGCGACGCGCGATACGAGAGTGCCATGCTCTGAAGTCGATCCCCATGTCACCAACCGGTCGATACCCGAAGCCACTTCGGCTCTGTTCCGCTCGTAGCGGCATCGGTCGGCCCCCCTGCTGACGGACCGGAGCGTGTGAGTACTCTGCTCAGTTCGGGCGTGAGCAGAAACAACAGGGGAGCAGCCGCATGGCAGTCCGCAAGGCGAAGATGAAGGAACAGGTCGCGGAGGCGATTGCGCAGGCTGCGCCGGGGGACCGGCTGATCGTCACCATCGCCACGGTCACCGGCCCGAGCCCGTGGCTGATGAACGCGCTCGGGCTCATCGGGCAGTTTCTGGTGAAGTTCTACTTCGTCACGGTCACCGAGCAGGCCGTCGTCTTCCACACGTTCAACCGCTTCACACAGCGGCCCAAGGAGCTGGTGTGCGCCATCCCGCGCGCACAGGCACAGCCGCTGCTCGGCGAGGTGAAGCGCAACCCGCTGTGGAGTTCCTTCATGTTCGCACTCCCCGGGGAGCAGACGCCGACCCGTATCAACGTCCACCGGATGTGGCGCAACGAGATGGACGAGCTAATCTCGCTCGTCACCGGTGCGCCCTATGGCGCGCCGGTCACGCCGTACGCCCAGGGCGCACCCGCCGCCCAGGGGTTCCCTCAGCAGCCGGGCGCCCCGGGAGCGCCCGGCTTCGACCAGCAGGCCGCACCCGCCTTTCCGCAGCAGGCTCCTGCGATGCAGGGGTCCCACCTGCAGCCGGGCGTTCCGGCGGCTCCGCAGCCGCCGCATGCCGTCCCCGCCCCTGCCCCGCAGTACGGCAGCCCGTACGGTACTCCGGTTCCCCAGCAGGGCGCCCCATACGGCCCGCCCGCCTCGCACCAGCCGCCGACACCGCCGCAGGGCCAGCCGCAGCATCCCCAGGGGTACGCACCTCAGCAGCCGGCACAGCCCTACGCACCGCAACAGCACCAGCCGCACCAGCCGCACCAGCCGCACCAGCCGCAGACTCAACCGCAGCAGCCGCACCAGCCGCAGCAGCCCGGCGGACATCCGTACGGCTCCTGACGCACGCCCGCTGTCCGGCCCGTGCCCCGAAGGCACGGAAGCGGAACGACATCGGCAGCGGCAGCGCAAACGGCAAACGGCAAACGGGACCGCATCACCGCATGAACGCCACTGGGGCGGCACCCTCACGGGTGCCGCCCCAGTGTTCAGGACGGTCGATCAACCTGTTTTCCCCTGCCCGGGCGCAGCCGAGCGCTTGGGGAGGCGGATCAGAAGTCCATGTCACCGCCCGGCATGCCACCCGGGGCCGCCGCGGCGGCCTTCTCCGGCTTGTCGGCGACGACGGCCTCGGTGGTGAGGAACAGACCGGCGATGGAAGCCGCGTTCTGCAGAGCGGAGCGCGTGACCTTGGCCGGGTCGATGATGCCCTCGGCGATCATGTCGACGTATTCGCCGGTGGCGGCGTTCAGACCGTGGCCGACGGCCAGGTTGCGCACCTTCTCCACGACGACGCCGCCCTCGAGACCACCATTGACGGCGATCTGCTTGAGCGGGGCCTCCAGGGCCAGCTTGACGGCGTTGGCACCGGTGGCCTCGTCGCCCTCGAGTTCGAGCTTCTCGAAGACCGAGGAAGCCTGGAGCAGGGCCACGCCACCACCGGCGACGATGCCCTCCTCGACGGCGGCCTTGGCGTTGCGCACCGCGTCCTCGATGCGGTGCTTGCGCTCCTTGAGCTCGACCTCGGTCGCGGCACCGGCCTTGATGACGGCCACGCCGCCGGCCAGCTTCGCGAGGCGCTCCTGGAGCTTCTCGCGGTCGTAGTCCGAGTCCGAGTTGTCGATCTCGGCGCGGATCTGGTTGACCCGGCCCTGGACCTGCTCGCTGTCACCGGCACCGTCGACGATGGTCGTCTCGTCCTTGGTGATGACGACCTTGCGGGCACGGCCCAGAAGGTCGAGACCGGCGTTCTCCAGCTTGAGGCCGACCTCCTCGGAGATGACGGTGCCACCGGTGAGGATGGCGATGTCGCCGAGCATGGCCTTGCGGCGGTCACCGAAGCCCGGGGCCTTCACGGCAACGGACTTGAAGGTGCCGCGGATCTTGTTGACGACCAGGGTGGACAGCGCCTCGCCCTCGACGTCCTCCGCGATGATCAGCAGCGGCTTGCCGGACTGCATGACCTTCTCCAGCAGCGGAAGGAGGTCCTTCACCGCGGAGATCTTGGAGTTGACGATCAGGATGTACGGGTCATCCAGGGCCGCCTCCATACGCTCCATGTCGGTCGCGAAGTAGGCGGAGATGTAGCCCTTGTCGAAGCGCATGCCCTCGGTGAGCTCGAGCTCGAGTCCGAAGGTCTGCGACTCCTCGACGGTGATGACGCCTTCCTTGCCGACCTTGTCCATGGCCTCGGCGATGAGCTCACCGATCTGGGTGTCGGCGGCGGAGATGGAGGCCGTGGAGGCGATCTGCTCCTTGGTCTCCACGTCCTTGGCCTGCTCGAGCAGGGCGGCCGAGACGGACTCGACAGCCTTCTCGATGCCGCGCTTCAGAGCCATCGGGTTGGCGCCGGCGGCGACGTTGCGAAGGCCCTCCTTGACGAGAGCCTGGGCGAGAACGGTCGCGGTCGTCGTGCCGTCACCGGCGACGTCGTCCGTCTTCTTCGCGACCTCCTTGACCAGCTCGGCGCCGATCTTCTCGTAGGGGTCCTCGAGCTCGATCTCCTTGGCGATGGAAACACCATCGTTGGTGATCGTGGGAGCGCCCCACTTCTTCTCGAGGACGACGTTCCGGCCCTTGGGGCCGAGGGTCACCCTGACGGCGTCGGCGAGCTGGTTCATCCCGCGCTCGAGGCCGCGCCGCGCCTCCTCGTCGAACGCGATGATCTTGGCCATGTGAAGTGTCCTCCACGGACTGGGGTTCCCCCCGCCGAAGCCGGGGGACGGTGGATTGCTCCGGACCGCGTGGCGCCCGCGACGGACGGCCTGCCTGCCCGGCGGTCCCTTGCCCCGCCCGGCCTGTCGGCCTCACCGACCCGGTCCTTCTGTCACTCTCAACCTGAGAGTGCTAACGCCAATGATTAGCACTCGGGGCCATCGAGTGCAAGCGCCCCAAAGGCTCCCGCGGCCCTCGCAACCGGCCCGCGACGGGCCCGCGACCGGCCCGAGACCGGCCCACGGCGGGCACGGCGGGCACGGCACAGACCCGCGTCGATGCACCGCCGTCCGCGAACACCCCGCCCCGCCCGGCCCGTCACGGCACCGACGGCACCCGCCCAAAAGCGAAGGCCCCACCCAAAGACGAAGGGCCCGCCCCCGGACGGGGCGAGCCCTTCGCTCGTACGCCAGTGGTCAGTCGGCGCGTCCTTGGTATCAGCCCGCTACACGGACCATGTCCGCCTGCGGCCCCTTCTGGCCCTGCGAGATCTCGAACTCGACCCGCTGACCTTCTTCGAGGGTGCGGTAGCCGTCCATCTGAATCGCGCTGTAGTGCACGAAGACGTCGGCACCACCGTCGACCGCGATGAAGCCGTACCCCTTCTCCGCGTTGAACCACTTGACGGTGCCCTGAGCCATCCCTAACTCCCCTATTACTGGCCCTTGCGCAGGACCGCACTCCGCGGACCCGGGTCAGACTTCACCCAGACCTCACACGGCGCCCCCAGCCGTCGGCAGGGGTGCCCCAGGTGTGTGCCGGAACGCGTCGACCGCGGCTGAATGTATCTGCACGAATGCCGTCTGCAACAGGTCAATCAGACGAGAATTCTGGGCACGCTCGAACGGCAATTCCCGTTGAATTACCGTTAATTCGGGGCAACTCGGGCCGGGCATTGCTCACCAATCCGGCAAATCGTGCACACACTTGGGGCACAACTTGTCGGTACTCATATGCGTTCGGCAAAGACGCCTAGGGGGGATGCGCCCAACCCTACCGCGCTCAATGGCGCGGAATTTCCCCCTCCGCTTCTCTCACGGAGGGGGCGAGACCGATTACGAAAGGTTGTTGAAATTCACCGTCGACGCACGTTGTGGGGCTGTTGGTGGACGGTCTGTCAGCAGCCGCCCGCGACCGCCGGAATGATCGAGACGCCGACGCCGTCGGGGGTCGGCGTCTGCAGCCCGTCCTCGAACCGCACGTCGTCGTCGTTGACGTAGACGTTCACGAAACGGCGCAGCTTGCCGGTGTCGTCCAGGACGCGCGCGGCGATGCCCGGGTGGTTCTTCTCCAGCGACTCGATGACCTCGGCGAGAGTCGCGCCTTCGGCCCTCACCTCGGCTTGGCCGCCGGTGTACGTGCGCAGGATGGTCGGGATGCGGACGTTGACGCTCATGCGGTTCACCTTCGGTGGGAGGGGTGGAGGAAGCGGGTGGTGGAGTGATTCAACACGTGCGGAGCGGAAGGGCGTCGGCCCGCGCCGCTCCCGCGGCGCGCCGCGCGCACCCTCAGCCCGCCAGCCCCGCGGCGCGGAACGCGTCCAGGCTCGGCCGGATGGTCGCCGTGGGACCCGCGGTCGGAGCGACGGCGTCCAGGGTCTTCAGCCCGTCGCCGGTGTTGAGCACGACCGTCTCACCGGCCGGGTCGAGCTGCCCGGTCTCGACCAGCTTGCGCAGCACGCCGACGGTCACGCCGCCCGCGGTCTCCGCGAAGATGCCCTCGGTCCGGGCCAGCAGCTTGATGGCATCGACGACCTGCTCATCGGTGACGTCCTCGACCGCACCGCCCGTACGGCGGCAGATGTCGAGCACGTACGGTCCGTCGGCCGGGTTGCCGATGGCGAGCGACTTGGCGATGGTGTCCGGCTTGACGGGCCGTACGACGTCGTGGCCGTCCTTGAACGCCCGCGACACCGGGGAGCAGCCCTCCGCCTGGGCACCGAAGATCTTGTACGGCTTGTCCTCGACGAGCCCGAGCTCGATCAGCTCCTTCAGCCCCTTGTCGATCTTCGTGAGCTGGGAGCCCGAGGCGATCGGGATCACGATGTTGTCCGGGATGCGCCAGCCGAGTTGCTCCGCGATCTCGTACGCCAGGGTCTTCGACCCCTCGCCGTAGTACGGGCGCAGATTGACGTTGACGAAGCCCCAGCCCTCGCCGGCAGGGTCGCCGATCAGCTCGCTGCAGAATCGGTTCACGTCGTCGTACGTGCCCTCGATGCCGACCAGTTCACCGCCGTAGACCGCGGCCATGACGACCTTGCCCGCCTCCAGGTCGTGCGGGATGAACACACAGGAGCGGAAGCCGGCGCGGGCGGCCGCGGCGCCGACCGCGCCCGCGAGGTTGCCCGTGGAGGAGCAGGACAAGGTGGTGAAGCCGAAGGCCCGCGCGGCCTCGACGGCGATGGCGACGACGCGGTCCTTGAACGAGTGGGTCGGGTTCCCGGAGTCGTCCTTGACGTGCAGGCCACCGCTGACGCCCAGCTCACGGGCGAGGTTGTCGGCCTGCACGAGCTTGGTGAGACCGGGGTTCAGGTTCGGCTTGCCCGCCACGTCCTCGGGGACGGGCAGCAGTGGGGCGTACCGCCAGAGGTTGCCGGGCCCGGCCTCGATGCGCTTCCGCAGGCCCTCGGGGTCACCGCTCGGCAGGTCGTACGCCACCTCGAGCGGCCCGAAACACGCCTGGCACGCGAAGATCGGGCCGAGCGGGAAGCGTTCGCCGCACTCACGGCAGGACAACGCGGCGGCGGGTCCGAGCGAGACGGAGTCGGTGCTGCTTGCAACGGTTTGCACAGCCATGGAGGCGAGGCCCTTTCTCCTCATCTTCCCCGTGGCGGACTTCGCCACGAGACGGAATTGGCACCTTCCCGAGCCGGGAGCCTCGCCGCGGGATGCACGAGACCGACTGGAGGGTTGCCGGGGCTTCAACGGGCCGTTCCCTCTGCCCCTCTGGATGAGCGGTGTGGCTCCGGGCGGCAGCCCGGGCATTTGTCTGCGCCCACCCCGACATGAAGTGGACACGTGCGTTGTTCAAGACTGTAACGGACGGGGCGGACGGTTGAGATAGTCGTCCGAACCGCGAGACGGATCACGGATCCGGCCGGACACGGATCACGGATCCGACCGATCCGCGATCGATCACGCCCGGCCCGGGTCCGGGCTGGAGCATCGCACACGGGCCCGTACGGGTCCCAGGCACCCAGGGAGAGACGCAGACGTGCTGGAAGAGGTGGAGCACTGGCTGGAGCACCGCTCCTGGTCGGCCGCCGACCGTCCGCTGAGCCGGCTCCTGGCCGCCAAGCGGAACGCGGGGGCGGCGGGGACGGTCAGCGTCGTGCTCCCGGCCCTCGACGAGGAGGCCACGGTCGGTCCGATCGTCGAGACGATACGGCGCGAGCTGATGAGCGAGGCCGTACCGCTGGTCGACGAGCTGGTGGTCATCGACTCCGGCTCCACCGACCGTACGGCCGAGGTGGCCGCGGCGGCCGGGGCCTGCGTCGTGCACCGCGACACGATCCTGCCGCGGCTCCCCGCGGAACCCGGCAAGGGCGAGGTGCTGTGGCGCTCGCTGCTGGTCACGAGCGGCGAAATCGTCTGCTTCGTGGATGCGGACCTGCGCGCCTTCTCGGCGAGCTTCGTCTCCGGGATCGTCGGACCTCTGCTGACCGAACCGGACGTCCAGCTGGTCAAGGCGATGTACGACCGCCCGCTGAGCGAGGGCGGCGCGCTTGAGTCCGGGGGCAACGGAGCGGCGGCCGGGGGCGGCGCACGTGAGTCAGGGGGCAACGGAGCGGAGCAGGGCCGCCGGCTCGGTCCCGCCGAGCAGGGCGGCCGCGTCACCGAGCTGGTGGCCCGCCCCCTGCTCAACCTCCACTGGCCGCGGCTTGCGGGCTTCGTGCAACCGCTCGGCGGCGAGTACGCGGTGCGGCGGTCGTTGCTGGAGCAGCTCCCGTTTCCCGTCGGCTACGGCGTAGAACTGGCGATGCTGATCGACGCACTCGACCTGGCCGGGCTCGACGCGCTGGCCCAGGTCGACGTCGGCGTACGGCTGCACCGTCACCAGGACGGTCAGGCGCTGGGGAGGATGGCGGCGACGATCTACCGCACGGCCCAGGCACGGCTGGCGCGCGGGCACCTCGTACGGCCGGTGCTGACACAGTTCGACCGCACGGACGAGGGCTTCACCCCGACGGTGCACGACGTGGCGGCGGAGGAGCGGCCTCCGATGACGACGGTCCCGGAGTACCGGGCGCGGCGCGCACCGACGGGCGGCCGCGTGGCGTGACGCGGTGGCGGGCAGTGCGGTCGTTCCGCGGGGCGGAGCGGGCGGACACAACCGGCCCCCCGGGAGGAACGGGCGGGTACCGCCGCGTCACAGGCGTGCAGTCGCGGGCCGCTCCGGGTCGCGGCCATCGTTCCGCGGGCGGAGCGGGTGGACACAACCGGGCCACCGTGAGCCAGTGGCTGGTGGCCGACGGACACGACCGGCCCCCCGGGGGGCGCCGAGCACCAAGCGTCGGCCACGGCCGGAGCCCCGGTTGGGTCTCCGGCAGGACGCCGGCTCCGTCGCGGACGGAGGGGAGAACCGGCGGACGCGGGTGCGGTGTGCCGCGCACGGCCCCGCACCATGGCGCGAGCGGCCCGCCTTCCGCTCCGGCGGAAGCGGATCCGCCGTCCCCGCCCCCCGCCGCCCCCGTCACCCCCGCCGGATGGCGAAGCGCACGTTTGCGCGGATCGGTCACGGGCTAGGCTCGCCGCATGGTCGCAGAGCAGGCTGCCCGGGTTCTCGTCGCGTCCAACCGCGGCCCGGTCTCGCACACCCACCGTGAGAACGGCTCGATCGACGTCAAGCGCGGCGGAGGCGGTCTCGTCTCCGGGCTGTCGGCCATCGGCCCCGACGCGAGCGCGCTATGGGTGTGCGCCGCGCTCGGCGAAGGCGACCGCGAGGCCGTACGCCGCCTCGGCACGCGTCTGGACCCCACCGAGACCGGCGGGCAGCAGGTGCGGATGCTCGACATCGACCCCGAGATCTTCGCGGACGCCTACAACGGCATCGCGAACTCCGTGCTGTGGTTCGTGCACCACCTGCTCTACCAGACCCCTCTCGAGCCGACCTTCGACGCCGAGTTCCGCGCCCAGTGGGCGTCCTACGAGTCGTACAACGCCGCCTTCGCCGACGCCCTCGCCGAGGACGCCGCGGAGGGCGCCGCGGTGCTCGTGCAGGACTATCACCTGTGCCTGGTCCCGGGCATGCTCCGCAGGCGCCGCCCCGATCTGCGCATCGGGCACTTCTCGCACACGCCATGGGCGCCCGTGGACTACTTCCGGCTGCTGCCCGACGACATCGCCCGGCAGCTTCTGCGCGGCGTGCTCGGGGCGGACCGGGCGGGCTTCCTCACCCGTCGCTGGGCGGACGCCTTCGCCGACTGCGCCGCGGCCGTGCTCGACGGCGAGGTGGACACCGGTGACACCGGTGCCTACGCCGTCACCTGCGAGGGCCGTACGACGCGGCTCGGCGTGCACGGCCTCGGTGCCGACGCCGACTTCCTGCGGGAGCGGTCGCACCGGCCGGACGTGATCGAGCGCATGGCCGCCCTGCGCGAACAGATCGGCGGACGGGAGCGGCGGGTGATCGTCCGGGTCGACCGCACCGAACTGTCGAAGAACATCGTCCGTGGCCTGCACGCGTACCGGCGGTTGCTCACCGATCATCCGGAGTGGCGCGGGCTGGTCGTCCATCTCGCCTTCGCCTATCCCTCGCGCCAGGATCTCGCTGTCTACCGCGGCTACACCGAGGAGGTGCAGCGGATCGCGGAGGAGATCAACACCGAGTTCGGCACGGACGCCTGGCAGCCGGTGGTCCTGCATGTGAAGGACGACTTCGCGCGATCGCTCGCCGCGTACCGGATCGCCGATGTCGCCCTGGTCAATCCGATCCGGGACGGCATGAACCTCGTCGCGAAGGAGGTTCCGGTGGTCTCGGACGAGGGCTGCGCACTGGTGCTCTCCCGCGAAGCGGGCGCGTACGAGGAACTGGGCGAGGAGGCGCTCGTGGTCAACCCGTACGACGTGACGGGCACGGCGGAGGCGCTGCACCAGGCGCTGTCGATGGCACAGGGCGAGCGAGCCGAGCGCACCAAGCGGCTTGCCGCGGAGGCGACCGCCCTGCCGCCACAGAAGTGGTTCCTGGACCAGCTCAACGCCCTGGGCTGACAGGACGGGTCGGACCCGACTGGGCTGACCGGACTGGGCTGACCGAACTGGGCTGACCGAACTGGGCTGACCGGACTGGGCTGACCGGATAGCGGCCGCCTCCCCCTCGCCGGGAGGCGTCGCGGCCGTGGGCCGGTTCGGTGACAGGGCTCTCCTTCCTTGTCCTGTCCCAACGCCGCTTCAGGTCAAGCCGGTTGACGCCGTTCGAAGCCGGTTCGCTCCGGCTCGCTCCGGTTCAGCAGGGCCATGTGCGCGGCCGGTGGCTCGGGGGCCGCATGCTGCGTACGCCCGCCGCCGCGCCGGGCGTACGCTACGGCGCGGAGCGAGGCGTGGTGAGCGCGTCGGCCAGGCAGTTCAGCAGCCCGACCACGCCCCGCGGCCCGTCCACCACCAGGTCGGCGCGCGCGGCGAGTTCGGTGACCTCGCTGCTGCCGCTGCAGACCAGCAGTCCCGGCAGGCCGTTGGACCTGAGCTTCTCCACGGCGGCGAAGGCCGCGAGGTCGCCAAGATCGTCGCCGGCGTAGAGCACCGCGCTCGTGTTGCCCGCCCGTACGTGCTCCTCCAGCGCGACGCCCTTGTCCATGCCCGGCGGACGGAGTTCCAGGACGAGGCGGCCCGGTTCGACGATCAGGCCGTGCCGCTCGGCCAGGGCGTACAGCGGCTCGTGCAGCGCCTCGAAAACGGCTTGCGGATCTTCGGTACGGCGTGTGTGGACGGCGATGGCCCGGCCCTTGTCCTCCACGTAGGTGCCGGGGTGGCCGCCGTCGCGGGCGAGGACGTCCGGCAGTTCGGCCCGCAGGGCCTGGACGCCGGGGTGCGGGGCGGGCTCGTGGAGGGAGCCGGAGGCGGCGTCCCAGCGCTCGGCGCCGTACGCCCCGAGGACCACCAGGTGCTCCAGGCCCTCGACGCCCGCGAAGCCCCCGTAGCGCACGGCGACCTCGGCCGGTCGACCGGTGATCACGGCGACCGAGCCGACCAGTGGCGCCAGCCGGGCGAGGGCGGGAACGGTGCCCGGATGGGCGCGGGCCTGATCGGGGTCGGGAACGATCGGGGCGAGGGTTCCGTCGAAGTCGAGGCCCACGACGACCTGTTCGGGACGGGCGAGCAGCACGGCGAGACCGTCGCGGCCCGCGGGGGTGACCGGGGTCGGCAGGGATTCCGGAATGCCCATGCGGCCGACCCTACCGGCGGCGGATGCGGCGCGGGCTTCGCCCCAGCGGGATCACGCTCAGTCGTCCACCGCTGTCGTCCACCGCCGTCATCCGACTCGATCGTCCACCTCGTTCGTCCAGAGCCGTCGCCCGCCTCGGTCGTCCGCTCGTTCGTCCACCGCCGTCGCCCGCCTCGGTCGTCCGCTCGTTCGTCCACCGCCGTCATCCGACTCGGTCGTCCGCCTCGTTCGTCCACCGCCGTCGCCCGCCTCGGTCGTCCGCCTTGGTCGCCGCCTCGGTCCCGCGACCTCGCCTGCGGCTCCGCCTCAGCGGTTGGCTCGGCGCGAGTCGCGGACGCGGCGGAGGCGGTTGACCGTCACGGGGTCATGGGCGAGCGCACACGGGTCGTCGAGCAGGGCGTTCAGCAATTGGTAGTAGCGGGTCGGGGAGAGGCCGAGCCGTTCCCGTATCGCCCGTTCCTTGTCGCCGGGCCCGGACCAGGTGCGGCGCTCCACGGCGAGCACGGCACGGTCCCGTTCGGACAGCCCCCCGCTCTCCCCTTGCGTCATTGGTAGTTGGAGGCGCGGTGCTCCTTACGGGCCCGTTTCCTCCGTCCCCTTTCAATCCGTGCGTGCGGTTTTCCCGCACACGGCTTACCGATGATCTTCTTGACAGGGTTACGCAGCCTTCGGGTAGCGAATAGTGCCACGCAGTTGATACAGGCCGTGCCCTTTGAACCAC
>NZ_JBFAYQ010000026.1:0-22828 GCF_040681345.1 Streptomyces sp. NPDC051776
GGTGACATGGAAACAACGCTGCTGGGTGTCGGCGTGAGCCACGGCGTGGCGATCGGAGAAGTGCGGCACATGGATGCGCCCTCGCGCGGTTTGTATGGAGATGGACGGGGTCAGGCGGGCGAGGTCAGTCCTTGAACGTCTCGCTCTTGACGGCTTCCCAGGCGCCGCCCTTGACCTCGTAGACGGTGAGCTGCTTGTTGGTGGTGTCGCCGTACTCGTCGAAGGCGACCTTGCCGGTGACGCCGTCGAAGGAGACGTCCTTGAGGGCCTCGGTCACCTTGGCGCGCGCGTCCTCGGGGAGCTTGCCGTCGTTGTCCTCGACGACCTTCTTGACGGCCTGGATGACGGACCAGGCGGCGTCGTAGGAGTAGCCGCCGTAGGCCGCGTACGGGTCCTTGTAGCCGGCTGCCTCGTAGTCCTTGATGAAGGTCTTGGCGGAGTCGAGCTCCTCGACGGGGTAGCCGACGGAGGTGGCGAGGTCGCCGTCGTTCTTGGTGCCGGAGGCCTTGATGAACTCGGGGTCGTAGATTCCGTCGCCGCCCATGAGCGGGATCTCGGCGCCGGCGCCCTTGATCTGGTCGGAGAGCAGGCCGCCCTCGGGGTACTGGCCGCCGAAGTAGACGGAGTCGGCGCCGGAGTTCTTGACCTTGTCGGCGATGCTGGAGAAGTCGGTCTCCTTGACGGTCAGGTGGTCGGTGCCGACGACCTTTCCGCCGAGGCGCTTGAATTCCTTGGCGAAGATCGATGCGAGGCCGGCGCCGTAGGTCTGCTTGTCGTCGATGACGAAGACCTTCTTCTTCTTTGCGTCCTTGTAGTAGTACTGCGCGGCGAAGCGGCCCTGGATGACGTCCGTGGTGGCCGTGCGGAAGTAGGTCTCGAAGGGGCGCTTGAGGTCGCCCTTGGCCCAGTTGTCGCCCTGGCTGAGTGCCGGGTTGGTGTTGGCGGGGGAGACCTGGGCGAGGTCGGCCTTGGCGAAGACGCCCTGCATGGACTGGGCGACGCCGGAGTTCAGGGGGCCGACGACGCCGAGGACCTCGTCGTTGCCGGTGAGCTTGGTGGCGTTCTGCTGGCCCGACGCGGGTACCGCCTGGTCGTCGAGGGCCTCGACCTTGAAGGTGACCCCGTCGACCTCCTTGTTCTTGTTGGCGGTCTTGGCTGCGAGGTCGGCCGAGTTCTTGATGCCCTGGCCGAGCGCGGACAGCGATCCGGTCAGCGGGGCGTCCACGCCGATCACCACGGTGGTCTTGCCGCTGTCGCCGCCGCCGTCACTGCTGTCGTCGCGCGATCCGCACGCGCTGAGGGTGAGGGCCCCTGCCGTGATCGCGGTGGTGAGTATGAGCAAGGAACGGTGTCTCACGAGTGTGTCCTCTCCCTGGCCCGGCGCCTCGCTCGAGGTGCCGATCGCGTGCCGGACGAGTCCGGTTGTCTCTATGGGCCGAACTGTGAAAGTGCTGTGTGCATCCGGCTGCGCCGTGACTGGCGGTGACTCTAAGCGCGGGGGGCTGCCAGGGGCAGAGGGCCTGGCCATGATGTGACTGTCTTGTTATGCCGAACACCGTGTCCGGCTATCGGTGTAGCCCTAATAGCCATTCATAGTGGGCAAATCTGGACAAGGTGTCCGGTCCGTATGGGGAGAAGCTGCAGTTCTGCTAAGCAGTCCAGGGTGTCGCGGGTCACAAGGGTCGGAATGCGGCGAATGGTTGTTCGCGCGCTCCGCTTGTGCAGGTTGGGTGAACATCGCCGGCGCCGTATCGTATGGCCCCGTTATCACGGAGTGTTACGGCCGTGGGTTCCGCCGTTGTCCGCCGGGGAGCCCGTTTCGGCCCCGTGCACCAGGCATTGCTGCCGCACCTGACGGTCCATCGCCTTCTTCGCGGCGGCCTCGCCACTCCGCGAACGCTCGGCCTTCGCCGCCGCCACCACCTCGTCGAGGATGTCCCGCTGCACGGTCGAGAGGCCCTTCTGCTCCCAGTCCAGCCCGGCGCCCCGTCCGTCCCGCAGCATGACGTCGGCCCAGTACCCGACGATGGTGATGCACAGCTCCTCGGGTGAAGTGCCGTGTGGAGCCGGAGAGTTGGCCGCACGGGGCTCCGGGGCGGAGCCGGTGCATCCCGCGAGGGGCGCGGCGGTCACGAACGCCGCGACCGCGCACACCAGAGCGCGGCGCAGACGGTGCCTGCGCCGTGGCCCTCCCGGGTGCGGCCGGAGGCCGGACGGCCCCATGGGGTACGTCCGGTCCGTGTACGGCCCGTGTCCGCCGGGCTCGTGAGCGTACGGCCGTTCCACGAACGGCCCTTCCGTTTGTGGCTCTTCTGCGTACGGCGTCCGCCCCACCCGTCGCGCACGAGTGCCGCCCCCGCCAAGGTCTGCCCGGTAGCGGGGCGTCCCGGTGCGGTCGGATGCAAGGCGCCGGCCCGGTCTCGGAGTGGGCGCACTCGGCTGATCCGGCAACGCGGCGGACAGCCGTGCCAGGGCGGCGAGCGGGCCAGACCTCGGCGGGGGCGGCACTAGCCCGCCGCGCCGTCCTCGGGAACCTCGCGGAGCAGACACGTCAGACGCGCCGTGCACAGCCGCCGGTCCCGTTCGTCGGTGATCACGATCTCGTAGGTGGTGGTGGTCCGTCCGCGGTGCACGGGCGTGGCGACGCCGGTCACCAGGCCCGAGCGGATGCCGCGGTGGTGCGTGCAGTTGAGGTCCACCCCGACCGCGATCATGCTGGGGCCGCCGTGCAGCATCGCGCCGATCGAGCCGAGCGTCTCGGCGAGCACGGCCGAGGCACCGCCGTGCAGCAGCCCGTACGGCTGGGTGTTGCCCTCCACCGGAAGCGTGCCCACCACGCGATCCGGGGCGGCCTGCAGGACCCGCAGGCCCATACGTTCGCCGAGGTTCCCCGCCGAGAACAGCGCGGGGAGATCGAGGCCGCGTCCGGCCCACTGGTCGAGGATCTCCTGCGGGAACTTCGTGCTGCTCTGCTCACCCATGGGGCCCGGCTCCGATCGGCGGTTCTCTGCCACAACGCTGATGTTCGTTGCAGTGTGCACCGTCCTATCAGGTGCCCGCAGTGACTCCGGCCCCGGGCCCCGCCATCACGCTCGCCTCCAGCCGGACGACGACGGCCTTGGAGACGGGCGTGTTGCTGACGTCCGCGGTGGAGTCCAGCGGCACCAAAACGTTGGTCTCAGGAAAGTACGAGGCCGCGCAGCCCCGCGGCGTCGGGTAGTGGACGACCCGGAAGCCGGGCGCCCGCCGCTCGCTACCGTCCTCCCACTCGCTGACCAGGTCCGCGTGACTGCCGTCGGCCAGGCCCAGCTCCGCGGCGTCCTCGGGACTGACCAGGACGACTCTGCGACCGTTCCTGATGCCGCGGTAGCGGTCGTCCAGGCCGTAGATCGTGGTGTTGTACTGGTCGTGCGAGCGCACCGTCTGCAGCAGCAGCCGGCCCTCGGGCACCTTCGGGTACTCCACGGGCGCCGTGCTGAAGTTGGCCTTGCCCGTGGCGGTGGGGAAGCGGCGGCTGTCGCGCGGGGGGTGTGGCAGCGTGAAACCGCCGGGGCGGCTCACCTTCGCCTCGAAGTCCTCGAATCCGGGCACGACGCGGGAAATGCGGTCCCGGATCGTCGCGTAGTCGCGTCCGAACTCCTCCCACGGCGTACGGCTGTCCTCGCCCAGTACGCGCCGGGCCAGCCGGCAGACGATCGCCGGCTCGGACAACAGCTGCCCGCCCGCCGGCTCCAGCCGCCCGCGCGAGGCGTGCACCATGCCCATCGAGTCCTCGACGGTCACGAACTGCTCGCCGCCCTCCTGCAGATCGCGCTCGGTCCGGCCGAGCGTCGGAAGGATCAGGGCGCGCGCCCCGGTGACCACGTGCGAGCGGTTGAGCTTGGTGGACACGTGCACCGTCAGCCGCGCACGGCGCATGGCGGCCTCGGTCACCTCGGTGTCGGGGGTGGCGGAGACGAAGTTGCCGCCCATGGCGAAGAAGACCTTGACCCGGCCGTCGCGCATCGCGCGGATCGACCGTACGACGTCGAGACCGTGCCGGCGCGGGGGCGCGAAACCGAACTCCTTCTCCAGGGCATCGAGGAAGGCGGGCGCGGGCCGTTCGAAGATGCCCATGGTGCGGTCGCCCTGCACATTGCTGTGGCCGCGCACAGGGCAGACGCCCGCGCCCGGACGGCCGATGTTCCCCCGCAGCAGAAGGAAGTTGACAACCTCCTTGATGGTGGACACGGCGTGCTTGTGCTGGGTCAGGCCCATCGCCCAGCACACGACGATGCTCCTCGACTCCAGGATCATCCGCAGGGCCCGGTCGATGACGTCCCGGTCCAGCCCGGTGGCACGCAGCGTCTCGTCCCAGTCCTGGGCCCGTGCCGCGGCGGCGAACTCCTCGAAGCCGTGGGTGTGCTCGGCGATGAAGTCCTCGTCGATCGCGCCGGGGGCCGAGGAGGCCGTGCCGGAGGTTTCGGCGTGCGCTTCCAGGAGGAGCCGGTTCAGCGTACGGAAGAGGGCCTGGTCGCCGCCGATGCGGATCTGCAGGAAGAGGTCGGTGAGGACGGTGCCGCGACCGAGAAGGCCGCGCGCGGTCTGCGGGTTCCTGAACCGCTCCATGCCCGCCTCGGGCAGCGGGTTGACGGTGATGATCCGGGCACCACGGGCCTTGGCCTTCTCCAGGGCGGAGAGCATCCGCGGGTGATTGGTGCCCGGATTCTGGCCGGCCACGATGATCAGGTCGGCGCGGTAGAGGTCCTCGAGCAGCACACTGCCCTTGCCGACGCCGAGAGTCTCGGTCAGCGCCGAACCCGACGACTCGTGGCACATGTTGGAGCAGTCGGGGAGGTTGTTGGTGCCGAACTCGCGGGCGAAGAGCTGGTAGAGGAACGCGGCCTCGTTGCTCGTACGGCCCGAGGTGTAGAAGACCGCCTCATCGGGGGAGCCCAGGGCGTGCAGCTCCTCCGCGACGATGTCGAAGGCGCGCCCCCAGGACACCGGCTCGTACGTGTCGGCTCCCTCGGGCAGGTACATGGGCTGGGTGATCCGGCCCTGCTGGCCCAGCCAGTAGCCGCTGCGGGTCGCGAGCTCGGTGACGGAGTGCGCGGCGAAGAAGTCCGGGGTGACGCGGCGCAGTGTCGCCTCCTCGGCGACGGCCTTCGCGCCGTTCTCGCAGAACTCGGCCGTGTGGCGCCTGCCGGGCTCGGGCCAGGCGCAGCCGGGGCAGTCGAAGCCTTCCTTCTGGTTGACCCGCAGGAGCGTGAGCGCGGTGCGCATCACTCCCATCTGCCGGTGGGCCATGCGCAGGCTGTGGCCGACGGCGGGGAGGCCGGCGGCGGAGTGCCGTCGGGGCGCGACATCCGGTGCGTCCTGGACGGGGTCTCCCGCGGGGGGCTTGCCTGCCATGTCGCTGCCTCCTCTGCGCCGTACCGCGCTCCCTCCCGGCAATCCTTGCACGCCGCAGGGGCTCCGCGCCGGGCGCCCACCGTGCCGGAAGCGGGGCACGCGTACAGAGGGCTCGCGGAGGTCACATGCCGTTGCCGGGGGCGAGCGTACGAGTGTGGGCCCGCGCGTGGGAGGGGACGCGGACGGGCGTGCGGGAGAGGACGCGGATGGGACCGTGGGAGGGGGCGGGAGTGGGCGCACGGCCCACAGCGCTGTCAGTGTTCCGTGGCAGGATCGGGGACGTGGCAGAGACAGCAACGAAGAAGACCGCACAGACCGCCCCCTCCGCCGGGGCGGCGACCCGTCCGCGCCTGATGCTCCTGGACGGCCATTCCCTGGCGTACCGGGCGTTCTTCGCCCTGCCCGCGGAGAACTTCAGCACCACCACGGGCCAGACGACCAACGCGATCTACGGCTTTGCGTCGATGCTGGCGAACACGCTGCGCGACGAGTCGCCCACCCATCTTGCGGTCGCCTTCGACGTCTCCCGCAAGACCTGGCGCTCGGAGGAGTTCGCCGAGTACAAGGCCAATCGGTCAAAGGCGCCGGACGAGTTCAAGGGCCAGGTCGAGCTGATCGGCGAGCTGCTCGACGCGATGTGCGTACCCCGCTTCGCGGTGGAGGGCTTCGAGGCGGACGACGTCATCGCCACCCTGGCCACCCAGGCCGAGGCCCTCGGCTGGGACGTGCTGATCGTCACCGGGGACCGGGACACCTTCCAGCTCGTCAGCGATCACGTCACGGTGCTCTACCCGACGAAGGGTGTCAGCGAGCTGACCCGCTTCACCCCCGCGAAGGTCGAGGAGAAGTACGGGCTCACTCCTGAGCAGTACCCGGACTTCGCCGCGCTGCGCGGCGACCCGTCCGACAACCTCCCCGGGATCCCGGGCGTGGGCGAGAAGACAGCCGCCAAGTGGATCAAGCAGTTCGGCTCGTTCAGGCAACTGGTCGAGCGGGTCGAGGAGGTCAAGGGCAAGGTCGGCCAGAACCTCCGTGACCACCTGGAGGCCGTCAAGCTCAACCGCCAGCTCACCCAGCTCGTGCGGGACGTGGAGCTGCCCGAGGGACCCGAGGCGCTGGAGCGCAGCGGGTACAACCGGGAGGCGCTGTCCCTGATCCTGGACATGCTGGAGTTCCGCCACCAGAACTTCCGGGACCGGCTCATGGCCGCCGACCCGGCAGCGGGGATCGCCGAGGAGGCACCTCCCGCCCCCGGCGTGGAGCTGGACGGCGAGGTGCTCGCCTCCGGCGAACTCGCCCCGTGGCTGGAGCGCCACGGTGACGGGCCGGTCGGCCTCGCCACGGTCGACGCCTGGGCCCTGGGCAGCGGGAGCGTCAGCGAGGTCGCGCTCGCGCTGGGCTCGGGCACGGCCGCCTGGTTCGACCCGTCCGAGCTCGACGAGGCGGACGAGCGGGCCTTCGCCGCCTGGATCTCCGCCCCGGACAAGCCGAAGACCCTGCACAACGCCAAGGGCGTGATGCGGGTCTTCGCCGAGCACGGCTGGACGGTCGGCGGCGTCACCATGGACACCGCCCTGGCCGCCTACCTCGTCAAGCCCGGCCGCCGGTCCTTCGCCCTGGACGCCCTGTCCGTGGAGTATCTGGGCCGTGAACTGGCCCCGGCCGCGGACGACGGCGGCCAGCTCGCCTTCGGAACCGACGAGCAGGCCGAGAAGGACGCGCTGATGGCCCAGGCCCGGGCCGTACTGGACCTGGGCGAGGCGTTCGAATCCCGGCTGCGGGACGTCGGCGCCGCCGGCCTGCTGCGTGATATCGAGCTGCCGACCTCTGCGCTGCTCGCCCGCATGGAGCGGGCGGGGATCGCGGCCGACCGCGGCTGGCTGGAGCGCATGGAGCAGCAGTTCGCGGACGCGGTGCAGCAGGCGGTGAAGGAGGCACACGCCGCCGTCGGTCACGAGTTCAACCTCGGCTCGCCCAAGCAGCTGCAGGAAGTTTTCTTCGGTGAACTGGGCCTGCCCAAGACCAAGAAGACCAAGACCGGTTACACCACGGACGCCGACGCGCTCGCCTGGCTGGCCACCCAGACCGACCACGAACTCCCGGTGATCATGCTGCGCCACCGCGAGCAGGCGCGGCTTCGCTCCACCGTCGAGGGACTGATCAAGACGGTGTCGCCCAGCGGCCGTATCCACACCACGTTCAATCAGACCGTGGCGGCGACCGGCCGGCTCTCCTCCACCGATCCGAATCTGCAGAACATCCCGGTCCGCACGGACGAGGGTCGAGCCATCCGGCGCGGCTTCGTGGTCGGCGAGGGCTTCGAGTCGCTGCTCACCGCCGACTACAGCCAGATCGAGCTGCGGGTGATGGCTCATCTCTCCGAGGACGACGGCCTGATCGAGGCGTTCACCTCCGGTGAGGACCTGCACGACACCGTCGCCTCCCAGGTCTTCTCCGTGGCCAGAAGCGCCGTCGACCCCGAGATGCGCCGGAAGATCAAGGCGATGTCGTACGGGCTGGCGTACGGGCTCTCGGCGTTCGGCCTGTCCCAGCAGCTCAGCATCTCGCCCGACGAGGCGCGCGGTCTGATGGACACCTACTTCGAACGCTTCGGCGGCGTCCGCGACTATCTGCGCCGGGCCGTCGACGAGGCGCGCGCCACGGGCTACACCGAGACCATGCTCGGCCGCCGCCGATATCTCCCCGACCTCACCAGCGACAACCGCCAGCGTCGCGAGATGGCCGAGCGGATGGCGCTCAACGCCCCGATCCAGGGCACCGCCGCGGACATCGTGAAGATCGCAATGCTGCGGGTGGACGAGGCACTGACCCGGGAAGGACTCTCCTCGCGGATGCTCCTCCAGGTGCACGACGAAATCGTGCTGGAGGTGGCACCGGGCGAGCGGGACGCGGTCGAGAAGCTGGTGCGGCGCGAGATGATCGGCGCAGTCGAACTGCGCGCCCCGCTCGATGTGTCGGTGGGATTCGGCCGGGACTGGGAGTCCGCCGCGCACTGACGGGGGGCGCCCGGCGACGTACACCGACCGGGCACCCGGCACAGACGAGGACGGCTGCCGGTGCGCGCTGCGGCGCAGCCGCTCTGCCGCGCCACCGCACACCGCCGGTCAGCCGCGCCCAGCGGATGGCGGCGACTGTGCGTCGGCCGACTGGGCGTGCGCGTGCAGCGCCGGTCCAGGCGTGTGCCTGGACTTGTGCCTGTGCGTCGGCCGACTGGGCGTGCGCCCGGCCTTCCGCCTGTCCGCGTCGAAGTGGGTGGCGCTCGCCTGCCTTTGCGTTTGGGGATCCGCCTGAGGCTGAGCTGCGCCTGGGCCTGCGCTTGTGCCTGGGCTGGCTTGTGCCGGGCCCCCGCGTCCGGGCCCGGGCCTGGGCCTGCGCTTGTGCCTGGGCTGGCTTGTGCCGGGCCCGCGTCCGGGCCTGGGCTTGGGCTTGTGCCTGGGCCTGGGCTTGTGCCTGTGCGTCGGCCGACTGGGCGTGCGCCCGGGCTTCCGCTCGTTCGCGTCGAAGTGGGTGGCGCTCGCCTGCCTTTGCGTTTGGGGATCCGCCTGAGGCTGAGCTGCGCCTGGGCCTGCGCTTGTGCCTGGGCTGGCTTGTGCCGGGCCCCCGCGTCCGGGCCCGGGCCTGGGCCTGGGCTTGTGCCTGGGCCTGGGCTTGTGCCGGCGCTTGGGCCCGGCCAGGGCCTGGGGGCGAACGCCGCGCGCCGCAGGACGTACGCGCTCGCGGGCAAGGCGCCCCGCAGGTCAAGACCCGGCGCACCGCTGCTGCGGTCTTCATCCCGTTCCGGGCTGCTCCGCACGGCCGCGGATCCGTACCGCCGCCGCGTACACAGGCAGGCCCAGCACAAGTCCCGCGCCCGCCCCGAACATCGCAGTGGGGACGAAGTCCAGCGGTGACGGATCGGCGGTGAGCGTCATGATCGTCTCGTACGAGCGCAGACAGCGGTGCACGACACCCGCGAGGAGCGCAAGCGCCAACAGGGCGGCGGCGAGCAGCCGTTCGCGGCCGGTCAGCCCCGGGACGGCAGCGGGCGCGGGCGTCTCCCGCGGCAGTCCGCGCACCGCCGTGACCAGAAATGCGCCGATCACCAGCAGCGCGAGCGCCGAACCGCCGTACTGCGCGTACGTATAGAGGGGGAGGCCCGCCACGACCTCGCCCAGCGCCGGAAGGAGCCGCATCCCCCAGCGGTCCAGGTGCGTGAACGCGTCCCACACGATGTGCGTCGCCGCGCCCAGCACCGCCGACACCCAGAACCGCAGCAGCAGGGGCGCGACCCCCTCGCCCCGCGAGGACCGGCCACGCACCAGCGCCCACGCCCGCCCCTGCCAAGACGGCGGCAGCAGCGCCAGCAACGGCTCGCGCAGCAGCAGCCACCCCGCGATGAGTACGGCCGTCACCAGTGCGTCCACGGTCAGCACTCCCGCCGGGGAGTGGGTGAAGTCCCCGAACAGCATGGCGCCGGGGAGGACGGTGTCAGCGAAGTAGGTCATGTCCGGCGCGAACGAGCCCGCGACCAGCGCCGAGGCAATCAGCGGCCCCCTCGCGCCCGTACCGTCCCGGCGGATGGCCGGAAGTACCGCCGCCGCATGGCTGAGCGTGAACGGCATGCTCCCCCTCGGTCCCGCGGCCAACGCCGCGATCGACGTGTCGACGTCATCGACATCGACGTGATCGCCGTGATCGACGCGATCAACGAGAACGACGCTTAAGCCCGGGGCCCCGGTTGCCCGAAACCCCCGCGGTCGTGGTCCGGCCGTTCGGTCACCTCCGTCCCCTCCCGCCCTCTTCCGTTCTCACACCCATCGTCCAAGGCGCCCCTTCGGGATCCTTCGTCGCTGGAGCGGCGTGTTCCGGAATCCGCCGAACCGCACGCGCGAACGAGGTGAAATCTGGGCAGGAGCCGATGACTCCTGGTCCGAAGTTGCCGTAGGGTCACCAGAGTTCGCGCAGGGGGGATCCACGTGCGCGACGCCGCAGACCGGGCCGGGGGCAACACCCCCGCCGCACGCACAGGGGAGGACGTACGGATGGCAGCCCAGTTCGGACGGCGCATACGCAGGGGAGCAGCCACCACGGCCGTCGCAGCGCTCGCGATGGCGGCGCTCACCGCCTCCCAGGCGCCCGGCCTGCTGGACTCCGAACGGCAGTCCGCGAGCGGCCCCTCGCCCGCGACCGAGACCCCCATCGACGGCGGCTCGCCGTACTACACCGATCTGCCGCCCCTCAACACCCCCGACAAGCCCCGTGCTTCCGCCGGACTGCCGGGCAAGGGCAAGGCCGAGGCGGGCATCCCGGAGACGGTCCTCGACGCGTACAAGAAGGCTGCGGCCGCGCTCGCCGGCAGCAACCCCGGCTGCAACCTCCGCTGGGAACTGCTCGCCGCCATCGGCAAGGTCGAGTCCGGGCAGGCCCGAGGCGGGCGGGTCGACGCCGAAGGCACCACCCTCTCGCCGATCGTCGGACCACAGCTCAACGGCGAGGGGTTCGCCGACATCCGCGACACCGACGGCGGCGCGTACGACGGCGACACCCGGCACGACCGCGCCGTCGGCCCGATGCAGTTCATCCCGTCCACCTGGGCGAACTGGGGCGCGGACGGCAACCGCGACGGCGAGAAGGACCCCGGGAACATCTACGACGCGGCGCTCGCGGCGGGCCGCTACCTGTGCGCGGGCAGCCGCGACCTCTCCGACCGGGCCGACCTGGAGCGGGCGATCCTCGGCTACAACCGGTCCCAGGAGTATCTGCGGACCGTCCTGTCCTGGTTCGAGTTCTACAAGAAGGGCACCCACCATGTGCCCGACGGGACGGGCGTCCTGCCCGCCGGGACCGGACCCGACGGTGAGGACGACGGCGCCCAGGGCTCCGGTGCGGGCCCCGGGGGCGCGAAGGACTCGGCAGATTCCCAGGGTTCCCGCAACGGGCCGAAGAACTCCCCGGTGAAGGACGAGGACGAGCCGCAGCCGCCGAAGGAGGAGGACGGCGAGGCCGGTACGCCCGACCCGGAGAAGCCCGCCCCCGCCGCGACCGTCACCGCCTTCGCCCATGTCGGCTCCCGTGAGCTGACAGCCACCGCAGGAGGGGAGTTCGCCGATCCGCCCCGCGTACGAACGCGCGACGCGTCGGGCAAGGCGGTGGCGGACGTCCCCGTGCGGTACGAGATCCGGGGCGCGACCGAGGCGCGCTTCCCCGGCAAGACCGTGCGTGTCACCGTCCGTACCGGCAGCGACGGCACGGCCTCCGCGCCGAAGCTGCTCGCGGGCGGCAAGGCGGGCGACTTCACCGTACGGGCCACGGTCGTCGGGCGCACCCTGCCCGCCGTCGACTTCACGGCCGCCGTCACGGTCGCGCCGGCGCCGGAGGCGGACGCTCTCGCCCGTACGAGCGAGGAGCCGCTGAAGGCGGAGACCGGCGGCGAGTTCGCCGAGCCGGTGGAGGTCAAGGCCACCTGCCAGGGCGCGGTCGCGGCCGGTGTGCCGGTGACCGCCACCATGATCACCTCCGATCCGGACGACCCGGTCGTCAACGACAAGGGCCCCTACTTCAAGGACGAGGACGACAAGCCCGTCCGTACGCTGGAAGCCCTCAAGACCGATGCGAACGGCCTCCTGAAGCTGCCGAAGATCTTCACCGACGAACGGACGGGGACCTTCCTCCTCCGGCTCACCACCGAGGGGGGCACCACGCTGACACTGGAGCTGGAGGTCACCGAGCCCGCGGGCGGGGGCCAGTAGCCGCTGCGGGCCCGCGACCGGGGGCCAGTAGCCGCTGAGGGGCCTGCGCCCCCGCGCGACCGGCAGCCGGAGCCCTTCCACCGGCACCATCCGTACACCTCGCACCGCTCCTCGTGCCCGCCAGGGCCGGGGACCGGTGCGACGTGTTCTCATCTGCGCCGCCCGTTGCTACGGTGCCCCAGCCCCAAGCTTTCTGACGAGCCGTCAGTCAACGACAACGCCCGCCCGCGCCCTCACATCACGGGAGGCCGATCATGCGCGCACTGGCAGCCGCCGCCATCGGACTGGCCGTGGCCCTCGCGCTCGTCCTCACCGTGACCGCGATCGGTGCCCCCAGCGGTGGGACCTCACCGAAGCCGCTGCTCACCACCGTCCCCGATCACCCGTAGACCCCAGGACCACCCACGAGACCTGTACCTCCGTCCCCGACCACCCGCAGAGGGAGGGACGCACGCCATGAGCCGAGCAGTGCCCGCCCGCGAGACCGGCCCCGGATCCCCGGCGGCAACCCGGGACGGTCGCCCCGGAGGACGCCGCAGCCGGGTCGGCATGCGCCGCACGGCGAGCCTGGTGCTGCTCGCCCTCGCCGTGTTCTTCACCGCGCTGTCACCGCTCCTGCGCTGGTACGCCTTCCCGCGACTGGTCAAGATCCCGGCGAACCAGTACCAGGACATGGTCCTCGAAGCGAAGGACGCCACGCTCCTCGACTACGGCACCATGAAGCCCAGGACCGTCTCCAAGGTCACGATCGTCCAGACCCTCAAGGGCAACGTCGAGGCGTCGGAGAAGATCGAACGGACCGCCGGGCGCGACGTCGTGGTCTGGGACGGCCTGTCGTACGTCGTGGGCCCCGACGGAAAGATGGTCTCCGAGATCCCCGAGCGCTACATCTTCGACGCCCACACCCAGGAGCCGGTGCACGCCGACGGCGAGCACGTCGACGGCGACCCGGTCCGGCGCGAGGGCATCGAGTTCAAGTGGCCCTTCCTGACCGAGAAGCGCGACTACACTTATTTCGACGCGCAGGCCCGCGTCTCCGCGCCCATCCACTACAAGGGCACACGCACCTTCCGCGGCCTGGAGGTCTACTACTTCGAGCAGACCATCCCGTGGACCAAGGTCCCCATGCCGAAGAAGCTGCCGGTGAAGGGGATCACGCCGGAGTCGGTCGCCAAGACCGGTACGACGCGCTGGTACACCACCAAGCGCATGTTCTGGGTCGATCCGACCACCGGCGGTCCGGTCAACGGCCAGGAGATTCACAAGGAGGAGCTCCGCGGCGGCACGCTGCTCGGCGGACGCGAGAAGGTCACCGCGTTCGCCGGCCATGTGAAGATGCGCGAGGACTACATCGCCTCCACCGTGGAACTGGTTTCCTCGCAGCGGCAGTTGCTCCTGCTGATGACCCGTTACCTCCCCTTGGGCTTCCCGGCCCTGGGCGCCGGGCTGCTCGCCCTCGCGCTCGTTCTGGAGGCACGCGGGCGGCGCCCGGCGCAGCAGAGTCGCGACGACCGGCCCGGGGCCAGGACACGCGAACCGGCGGCGGCGCACACGGACCCCGTGCGACCGGACCCCGCATGAACGCCGCTGTGCGACGGGAACCCCGTACGTCCCACCACGCGAGGGGGACCCTGTATCAACGCCCTGTCCGCGACGGGGAGCCCGTGTGAACGTCTCTGTCCGGGACGGGGAGCCCATGTGAACGTCTCTGTCCGCGACGGGGAGCCCGTGTGAACGTCTCTGTCCGCGAGGGGGAGGCCCGTATGAACGCCTTGTCTGCGACCGTGCCCCCGTGTGAACGCCCCTGCGCGGTCGGCCCCCATTTGAAGGCTCCTGCGCCGGAACTCCTACGCGCGGTCCAGCCGCCCCTTCGTGTGCCGCGTCGGCTCCGCGGACGCCGGGTCCTCCGGCCACGGATGCTTCGGGTAGCGACCGCGCAGCTCGGCCCGCACGGACCGGTACCCATCGCGCCAGAACGACGCCAGATCGGCGGTGACCGCGGCGGGACGCCCGGCGGGGGACAGCAGATGGACCAGCAGCGGCACCCGGCCGCCCACGATCCGTGGCGTCTCCTGCAGCCCGAACAACTCCTGCAGCTTCACCGCGAGCACCGGTTGCCCGGCCGCGTAGTCGATCCGGATCCGGGATCCGCTCGGCACTTCCATCCGCTCGGGCGCCAGCTCCTCCAAGCGCGCCGCGTCGCCCGTGGCCCACGGCAGAAGCCGGGCCAGCGCCCGGCACGCGTCGATACGCTCCAGATCCGTCCGCCGCCCCGCGCGGTCCAGCTCCGGACCCAGCCACGCGTCCGGCTCCTCCAGCAGCGCGGCATCCGACACATCCGGCCACGGTTCGCCCAACTCCCGGTGCAGAAAGGCCAGTCGGCTGCGCAGCTCGGTCGCCTCCCGCGACCAGCGCAGCAATCCGGGGCCCTCGCGCCGCAACCCGTCCATCAGGGCGGCCCGCACCCGCGCCGGGTCGGGTGCGGCATGCGGTCGTACGAGCAGTTCGATCGCGCCCAGCCGCTCCACCCGCCGGGCCAGCACATCCCGGCGCTCCTCGGACCAGAGCACCTCCTCGCCCGCGGTGAGCAGCGGGGCGGCCGCGCGCCGCGCGGTCTCCTCGTCAGTCACGGCCGCCAGACGTACGCGGGCGGAAGCCGAGGTCACGGGCCGGTCGGCCACGGCGACGGCCAGCCATTCCGCCGCGCCGAGCCGCGAACCGTCCGCAAGTCCGGCACCCGTTCCGGATGCCATGAGGTAAGCCCCTCGGCCCCTGCTGCGCGCCACGCGCTCGGGGAACGCCAGCGCCACGACCAGCCCGGCTGCGGCGTCATCGGTCCATCCCCGCGCGGCCGTTGCCGCTCCCGTTCCCGCCTCGGACGGCCCACCCGCCGCTCGTGCGCCGCCCGCCCCCGGTGCGCCGCTCGCCGCCCGTGCGCCGCTCGCTCCCCGTGCGCCGCCCGTCCCGCCGGGGCCGGCGTCCGCGGCGCGGAGAGCGGCCTCGAGGCGTCGGGACTCCGCGCGCCAGCGAGCCGCGTACGCGTCGCCGCCCCGCCGTGCCGTACGCCATGCCGCCACCAGGTCGTCCCCATAGGCGCGCGGCGGCTCCTCCGACAGCAGGGCCACCACTGCCGCCGCGCGGCGTCCACCCACCGCATCAGCGCCGTCCACCAGCGCCCGGGCGAGCCGGGGGTGCACGCCCAGCCGGGCCAGCCGCGTACCGCGCGCCGTCACCCGCCCGTTCGCGTCCACGGCGCCGATCGCGCGCAGCACCTCGCGCGCGGCGGCCATCGCCCCGCCCGGCGGTGGGTCGAGCAGCGCAAGGCCCGAGGCGTCCGGATCGCCCCAACTCGCCGCCTGCAACGCGAAGGCGGTCAGGTCCGCGACCGTGATCTCAGGCGAAGGCCACCGCGGCAGGCGCGCGTCCTCCTCCGCGGCCCAGCAGCGGTAGACCGTTCCGGGGGCCTCGCGCCCCGCGCGGCCCGCGCGCTGCCGGGCGGCGGCGTGCGAGACCCGTACGGTCGTGAGCGCGCCGAGGCCCCGCGCGTGGTCGGTGCGCGGCTCGCGCGCCAGCCCCGCGTCCACCACGATCCGCACCCCCGGCACCGTCAGGCTCGACTCGGCGACCGCGGTCGCCAGCACCACCCGCCGGCCGTCCGTACCACAGGCCAGCACCGCGTCCTGGACCTCCGACGGAGCCCGGCCGTGCACCTGCAGTACCTCGGTGCCGCACCCGGCCAGGTGTCCCGCCACGCGCCCGATCTCGCCGACACCCGGCAGGAAGCACAGGACGTCTCCGTCCCGTTCGCGCAGCGCCCGTCGCACGACAGCGGCGACGTGCTCCAGCAGGGCCGGGTCCACTCGCATCCCGTGCGGCGGCTGTACGGGGCGGGCGGGCGGCGCCCACAACACCTCCACCGGATGGGCAGCGCCCGGCGCCTCGATCACCGGTGCCCGGCCGTCGTCCCTGCCGTCGTCCCTGCCGTCATCCCGGCCGTCGTCGCTGCCGCCGCCGAGCAGCCGGGCCCAGCCGGCGGCATCCGTCGTCGCCGATGCCGCGACGAGCCGCAGCTCCGGACGGAGCGTCTGCCGTACGTCCAGCAGAAAGGCGGCCGCGGTGTCGGCGTCCAGGTGCCGCTCGTGGCACTCGTCGAGGACGACGACGTCGACTCCTGCCAATTCCTGGTCGCGCTGCAGCCGCTGCAGCAGCACGCCGGTCGTCACCACCTCGACGACCGTCCCGGGCCCAGCGCGCCGCTCGCCCCGCACACTGAACCCGACCCGGCCGCCGACGCTCTCGCCGAGCAGCCACGCCATGCGGCGTGCGGCCGCCCGAGCCGCGATGCGCCGCGGCTCGGCGACGACGACACGCCGTACGAGGCGCTCGCCGGCGCCCTCGCCGTCCAGGAGCCCGGCCAGGGCCAGCGGTACCAGCGTCGTCTTGCCCGTCCCCGGTGGTGCGCACAGCACCGCGGTGCCGCCCGTCTCCAGGGCTTCGTCCAGTGCCGGCAGCGCGGCCCGGACGGGCAACTGCTCCCACGCGTCCCTCCGTGTCACGCGCCCAGTCTCGCAGCGCGACCGACAGCCCCGCCCCGGCCACCGGCGGGGCGTGCCAAGCGGATCGGCAGGACCGGCGACTACGCGGTCTCGCAGACGAAGACGGCGGTGCCCGGGATCAGGTGGCCCCGCAGCGGCGACCAGCCGCCCCACTCCTGGTCGTTCCAGTCCGGCCACTCGGGCTCCACCAGGTCGAGGAGGCGGAAGCCCGCGGCCACCACGTCCCGTACGCGGTCGCCCACCGTGCGGTGGTGCTCGACGTACACGGCCCGTCCGGACTCGTCCTGCTCCACGTAGGGCGTCCTGTCGAAGTAGGAAGCAGCCACCGACAGGCCCTCCGGTCCCGGCTCGTCGGGGAACGCCCAGCGGATGGGGTGGGTCACCGAGAACACCCAGCGCCCGCCGCGGCGAAGGACCCTGCGCACCTCGCACATGACCTGCAACGGGTCGGCTACGAACGGGATCGCCCCGTACGCGGAGCACGCCAGGTCGAAAGAGCCGTCGGCGAAGGGAAGTGCGCCCGCGTCGGCCTGGACGAGCGGGAACGCCAGCGGCACCGGCGACGGGCCGCCCGCGGCTTCCGCGCCCGCAGCATCCGCACCGGCCGAGCCGCGGTTGGGGTCGCCGCCGATGCGCCGCGCGTGCTGGAGCTGGCGGTACGAGAGGTCCAGCGCCACCGGCCGCGCACCCCGGGCGGCCAGCCAGCGGGAGCACTGTGCCGCGCCCGCCCCGACCTCCAGGACGTCCCGCCCCTTCAGTTCCGCCGCCGGGCCGAGCAGTCCGGCCTCCTCCTCGTCGAGCCCCTCCGGGCCCCAGACGAACCGGTCGTCGCCCAGGAAGCCGCCGTGCTCTCGGTGGTACTCGTCCGCGTTGCGGTCCCACCAGCCCCGGCTCGCCCGGCTGCTCTCCGTGTCCCCCACACCACGCCGAGTGGCCTCGGCTTCTTCCTCTTGGCTCATCGCGTTCGTCGTCGTAACCTTCGCAGAAACCTGTAGCTGCAGACTGCAGTGCGCGTTGTGTCGGGTATGGGGCTTTGTGCCGGCTTGTGCCCTAGGTGCGCTCTTCGCGCATTGACCATGCCCGGCCGCCCCCGTATGCTACAAGTTGCGCTGCGGGCCTGCGCACCTCAGACGGAGCAGGCTGCGCTCGCATCTGTTGTATGTCCCCTCGGTTGTCGAGGCGCATCGGCCCTGTGAAGGACGGCGTCTCCTCGCTGTCCGGCTTCGGCAGTGCGATAACGGGCTCCCGGCGTGAGCAGTACCTACGACCTCAATGTCCGTACCGGAGCCCTTTCCCACATGACGAGCAGCACCGAGACCACCGCCACCACTCCGCAGGTAGCGGTCAACGACATCGGTAACGAGGACGCGTTCCTCGCCGCGATCGACGAGACGATCAAGTACTTCAACGACGGCGACATCGTCGACGGCGTCATCGTGAAGGTCGACCGGGACGAGGTCCTGCTCGACATCGGGTACAAGACCGAGGGCGTCATTCCCTCGCGCGAGCTCTCGATCAAGCACGACGTCGACCCAAACGAGGTCGTCGCCGTCGGCGACGAGATCGAGGCCCTGGTTCTCCAGAAGGAGGACAAGGAAGGCCGCCTCATCCTGTCCAAGAAGCGCGCTCAGTACGAGCGGGCCTGGGGCACGATCGAGAAGATCAAGGAAGAGGACGGCATCGTCACCGGTACCGTCATCGAGGTCGTCAAGGGTGGTCTCATCCTCGACATCGGCCTCCGCGGCTTCCTCCCCGCCTCGCTGGTGGAGATGCGCCGCGTCCGCGACCTCCAGCCCTACGTGGGCAAGGAGCTCGAGGCGAAGATCATCGAGCTGGACAAGAACCGCAACAACGTGGTCCTGTCCCGCCGTGCCTGGCTGGAGCAGACCCAGTCCGAGGTCCGCCAGACCTTCCTCACCACCCTGCAGAAGGGTCAGGTCCGCTCCGGGGTCGTCTCCTCGATCGTCAACTTCGGTGCGTTCGTGGACCTCGGCGGTGTCGACGGTCTCGTGCACGTCTCCGAGCTGTCCTGGAAGCACATCGACCACCCGTCCGAGGTCGTCGAGGTCGGCCAGGAGGTCACGGTCGAGGTCCTGGACGTCGACATGGACCGCGAGCGCGTCTCCCTGTCGCTCAAGGCGACCCAGGAAGACCCGTGGCAGCAGTTCGCGCGGACCCACCAGATCGGCCAGGTCGTCCCCGGCAAGGTCACCAAGCTCGTACCGTTCGGTGCGTTCGTCCGCGTCGACGAGGGCATTGAGGGCCTGGTCCACATCTCCGAGCTGGCCGAGCGCCACGTGGAGATCCCGGAGCAGGTCGTCCAGGTCAACGACGAGATCTTCGTCAAGGTCATCGACATCGACCTCGAGCGCCGTCGCATCAGCCTCTCGCTGAAGCAGGCCAACGAGTCCTTCGGTGCCGACCCGACGGCGGTCGAGTTCGACCCGACCCTGTACGGCATGGCCGCGTCCTACGACGACCAGGGCAACTACATCTACCCCGAGGGCTTCGACCCGGAGGCCAACGACTGGCTGCCCGGCTACGAGAAGCAGCGCGAGGAGTGGGAGCGCCAGTACGCCGAGGCGCAGGCCCGCTTCGAGCAGCACCAGGCGCAGGTCGTCAAGTCCCGCGAGGCCGACGAGCAGGCCGCGGCCGAGGCCGGTCAGGCCGCCCCGCAGCAGGGCGGCGCCGGTGGTGGCGGCTCGTACTCCTCCGAGACCCAGGACAACTCCGGCGCGCTCGCGTCGGACGAGGCCCTGGCCGCTCTGCGCGAGAAGCTGGCCGGCGGCCAGAGCTGACACGCTCGCCGCTGAGCACGAGCTGAACTCGAGGCCCGTCCCCTTCGGGGGGCGGGCCTCGCGCCATGTCCGAGGAGCTTCGGACGCGCCTGCGCCCGCCCGCTGCTGACGGCGCGTCACATCACCCGTTCCGGAGATCATGTACGCGAACGGGGAATGTCCCCGCGGCCTCCGACGTTGATCAGGGGGGAACACGAGGAGGCGCGGTTACGGTGCTTGATCCGCAGGATCTGTACGCATGGGAGCCCAAGGGGCTCGCCGTGGCGGACATGGCGATCGCCCAGGACACGGCGGGATTCGTCATGCTCTTCCACTTCGACGGCTACATCGACGCCGGGGACACCGGCTCGCAGATCGTGGAGCGGCTGCTCGACCAGCTCCCGCACCAGACCGTCGTCCGCTTCGACGTGGACCGGCTCATCGACTACCGCGCGCGGCGCCCCCTGCTGACCTTCCGCAGCGACCGCTGGACCGCGTACGACCGGCCGGCACTCGATCTGCATCTCGTCCAGGACGCGACCGGCGCCCCCTTCCTGCTGCTCTCCGGACCCGAGCCGGATGTGGAGTGGGAGCGCTTCGCCGCCGCGGTGCGGCAGATCGTCGAGCGCCTCGGCGTCCGGCTCTCCGTGAACTTCCACGGCATCCCCATGGGTGTCCCGCACACCCGACCGGTCGGCCTGACCCCGCACGGCAACCGGCTCGACCTGATGCCCGGCCACCGGGCCTTCTTCGACGAGGCGCAGGTGCCCGGCAGTGCCGAGGGCCTTGTGGAGTTCCGCCTTGCCGAGGCCGGACACGATGTGCTGGGCGTCGCGGCGCACGTGCCGCACTACATCGCCCGCTCCCCGTATCCCGACGCGGCGCTCGCCGCGCTCGAGGCGGTCACGGCGGCGACCGGCCTGGTGCTGCCGGGCGTGGTGCAGACCCTGCGCACGGACGCGCACCGCACACAGACCGAGATCGACCGGCAGGTCGGGCAGGGCGACGAGGAGCTGGTGTCGCTCGTCCGAGGACTGGAGAACCAGTACGACGCGGTGGCCGGCGCCCAGACCCGCGGCAACCTCGTCGCCGAACCGGCCCAGTTGCCGTCCGCGGAGGAGCTCGGCCGGGAGTTCGAGCGGTTCCTCGCCGAGCGCGAGGGAAACGGCGACTGAACGGGACCGCCGCGCCTCCGGCCCCCCGGGCGACGGTGTCCGTGCGGGGCGGCTGAACTACGCTGGCCGCATGCTGAAGGTGGGCCTGACCGGTGGCATCGGCGCGGGAAAGAGCGAAGTGTCACGGCTGCTGGCGTCGTACGGCGCGGTGATCGTGGACGCGGACAAGATCGCCAGGGAGGTCGTGGAGCCGGGAAGCCCCGGACTGGCGGCTGTCGTGGCCGAGTTCGGCCCGGCGATCCTGACCGCGGACGGCACCCTGGACCGCCCCAAACTCGGAGGCATCGTCTTCAACGACCCCGAGCGGCTGCGCGCATTGAACGCGATCGTGCACCCGCTGGTCGGTGCCCGCTCGGCCGAGCAGGAGGCGTCGGCGCGCGGGGAGGGCGCCGTCGTCGTCCACGACGTACCGCTCCTCGCCGAGAACGGGCTGGCCGAGCTGTACGACGTGGTGGTGGTCGTGGACGCCTCCACCGCGACCCGGCTCGACCGGCTGGTGCGGCTGCGCGGCATGGACGAGGGCGAAGCCCGCTCCCGTATGGCCGCGCAGGCCACGCGCGAGCAGCGGCTGGCCGTCGCCGACCTGGTGATCGACAACGACGGACCGCTCGAGGCGCTCGAACCACAGGTCGGGAAGGTGTGGCAGGAGCTGCGGGAGCGCGCGGCGGCGGGATGACGGGGCGCGACGGCTCCGGTGCGGTGCGCGCCGGCCAGCAGACCGGCTCCGGGCGCCGTCTTGGCGCCGTCTTGACCGGGCGGCTCCGTGCGCCGTCTTGACCCGCCGGCGCTCCGAGCGCCGTCTTGACGGGGCGGCTCCGTGCGTCCGCTAGACCGGTCGAGGGGCTGACCGGCTCGGTGTGCCCGGCTGCGGGGCCGGCCGGTCCCACGGCCGGGGCTGTGCCGCCAGCCCGTGGACCCGCCGTAGACCCCGCCCGGGGAACGCCCATGGACTCTCCCCGCCGGGCCCACCCCCGCGTACGCCCGGGGAATGCCGGCCCGTACGGCGGTGTTGCCCGGACTGCGGCGGCACGAACCGTTGCGCTCAGGACGATGCCGCCGAGCCGCCGAGGAAGGAGCCGGCCGTGCCCGAGAGCACCCCCGCGACACACGTCATCGACTTCCGAGCCGCGGAGCACCTGCTGGCCGCCCGCGATCCGCGGGGCGCGATCCAGCTCCTCGACAAGGTGATCGAAGCCCATCCGGAGAGCGGCGCGGCGCGTCTGCTGAGGGCTCGCGCGTACTTCCTGGCGGCCCGACTCCGTTCCGCGGAGCGGGAGTTCCAGCACATCGTGGACCTCGAACCGGACAATGCGTTCGCCCATTTCGCGCTGGGCCGCACACTGCAGCGCGCCAACCGCCCGGACGAGGCCATCCGCCACTTCCGCTTGGCCGCGGCCCTGGACCCGCGCCCGGACTACGTCGAGGCAGCCCGCTTCGACGAGCGGGCCTGAGCGGGCCGCGGCCGTCTTGAGCGAGAATCCGTGGGGCAATCGAAGTGTCCGCGGTCAGGCAGGAAACCTGCCCCAACGGAGAGGCTCACGATGGAAATCTGGATCAACCCGGCATGCTCCAAGTGCAAGTCCGCGTTGACGCTACTGGACGCGGAAGGCGCCTCGTACACGGTCCGGCACTACCTGGAAGAGCCGCCGAGCCCGGAGGAGATCGAGGAGGTGCTGCGGCGCCTGGAGATGGAGCCGTGGCACATCACCCGCCTCGGCGAGCCGGCCGCGGCCGAGTTGGGCCTCGACACCTGGGAGCGCGACGCCTCGACCCGCCCTCGCTGGATCGAGGCCCTCGCCTCCCACCCGGTTCTGATCCAGCGCCCCATCATCACGGTCGACGACACCACGGCGGTGGTGGCCCGCACGGAGGACTCGGTCCGCTCGGTCCTCCCGTAACGGGGCGAGTGAGGGAGGCGTGCGCCTCGGCGCCCCCCGGGGCGCGGACACCGGCTGCCCTGGCCTCGTAAGAGGCGATCACGCACCTCGCGATCGCCGTCGCCAGAGGCCGGTTCGAGGACGCGGAGCAACTGATCACCGATCTGCGCACGGATTGGTCCCGGACCTGCAGATCCCGCTCATGGCCGGTTCGGTCGGCGCCGAACTCGCCTGCCGGCATGCGGCTCGCGGAGCCCGGCCCCCCACGACGGCGGAGGTCCGCTCCCGCCCCGCCCTGGC
>NZ_JBFAYQ010000026.1:22925-86956 GCF_040681345.1 Streptomyces sp. NPDC051776
CGCTCCGCCCGGCCTCGGCGGAGGTCCGCTCCCGCCCCGCCCTGGCTCCGCCCGGCCTCGGCGGAGGTCCGCTCCCGCCCCGCCCTGGCTCCGCCCGGCCTCGGCGGAGGTCCGCTCCCGCCCCGCCCTGGCTCCGCCCGCCCCGGCGCCGCACCGCCCCGACGGGCCCTTCACCGGTGCATCGGGGCAGGCGGGAGGGCGACGGCAGGGCCCCGGGGCCGTTCACCCGCGCCGGGTGAAGTCCCCGCCGGCCCCGTCGGCCACCCTCGGAGCAGGCCCGCGGCCGGGCTCCCTGCTCGTGCCCGCGCGGCCGGCCGGGACGACTCGTCCCGGTGATCGTGCTCGATCCGGCGATCGGAAGAGGTGCCGCCCATGACCGACCCGGACACGCTGGCGGTGAACACCATCCGCGGCCTGTGCATGGACGCCGTCCAGCGGGCCGACTCCGGCCACCCGGGTACGCCCATGGGCATCGCGCCCGTCGCGTACACGCTGTGGCAGCGTTTTCTGCGCTTCGACCCGGGCAATCCGATCTGGCCGAACCGTGACCGCTTCGTCCTCTCCGAGGGCCACGCCTCCACCCTGCTGTGGTCCCTGCTGCACCTGACCGGTGTCCGCGCCGTGGACCCCGACTACGAGGTGCTGGGCCGCCCCGCGGTCACCCTGGACGACCTGAAATCGTTCCGCAGTCTCGACTCGCACTGCCCCGGCCACCCCGAATACCGCTGGACGAGCGGCGTCGAGGCAACCACCGGGCCGCTCGGACAAGGTGTGGCCATCTCGGTCGGCATGGCGATCGCCGGGCAGTGGCTCGCCGCGCGCTACAACCGCGACGGCTTCCCGATCTTCGACTTCGACGTCTACGCGCTCGCCGGTGACGGCTGCATGATGGAGGGCATCGCATCGGAGGCCGCCTCGCTCGCCGGCCACGAGCAACTGTCCCGTCTGTGCTGGATCTACGACGCGAACCGGGTCACCATCGAGGGCCATACGGACATCACCTTCACCGAGGACGTGGCGGCCCGCTTCCTCGCGTACGGCTGGAATGTGACGACCGTCGCCGACGCCAACGAACTCGACCAGGCCGCCCGCGCGTTCCACACGTTCAAGGCCGAGACCGAGCGCCCCACCCTTGTCCTGGTGCACAGCCACATCGGCTACGGCTCCCCCGTCGAGGACTCGCCGAAGGCCCACGGAGCCCCCTTCGGAGCCGAGGGAGTCCGCACGACCAAGCGCTTCCTCGGCCTGGACCCGGAGGCCGACTTCGTCATCGCCGACGGAGTACGCGACCACTTCGACCACGGCATCGGCGCCCGTGGCGAGGAGCTGCGCATCGAATGGGAGAAGCGGTTCGAGGACTACCGGGCCGCGTACCCCTCTCTCGCGGACGAGGTGGAGCGCATGCAGCGCCGCGAGCTGCCCGGAGGATGGGAGGAGGCGCTGCCCGCCTTCCCCCCCGACCCCACCGGCATGGCCACCCGGGCGTCCAGCGGCCGGGTGCTCAACTCCGTTGCGCAGGCCGTTCCGTGGCTTCTCGGCGGCTCGGCCGACCTGTCCCCGTCGACCAAGACGCGCCTGACGTTCGACGGAGCCGGGGACTTCGAGCCCGACGACCGGACCGGCCGCAATCTGCACCTGGGCATACGGGAACACGCCTCGGCCGCCGTCGCCAACGGCATGGCGCTGACCAAACTCCGCCCGTACTGGTCCGGGTTCCTAATCTTTTCCGACTACGCCAAGGCGGCCATCCGCCTGTCCGCGCTGATGGAGATCCCCACCGTCCACATCTTCACGCACGACTCCATCGGGGTCGGCGAGGACGGCCCCACCCACCAGCCGGTCGAGCAACTCGCCGGTCTCCGCGCGATGCCCGGGCTGCTGGTCTTCCGGCCGGCGGACGCCAACGAGGTCACCGAGACCTGGCGCGTCGTGGCCGCGCTGCGCCATGAGCCCGCCGCGCTGATCCTCTCCCGGCAGGCCCTGCCCACGCTGGACCGGTCGGAGCTCGCGCCCGCGTCGGGCGTGGCACGGGGCGCGTACGTGCTGGCCGACGCGCCGTCCGGCGCACCGGACGTGATCCTGCTCGCGACCGGCTCCGAGGTCGCGCTCGCACTCGCCGCGCGCGACGAACTGGCCGCAGGGGGCATCGGGGCCCGGGTGGTGAGCATGCCGTGCTGGGAGCTGTTCGACCGCCAGCCCCGGGATTACCGAGACGAGGTGCTGCCGCCCGGGGTGCGGGCCCGGGTCGCGGTGGAGCAGGCGTCCACCTTCGGCTGGGACCGCTGGGTGGGCGACCGCGGCTCGATCGTCGGCATGCACACCTACGGCGCCTCCGCGCCGCTCAGGCAACTGCTCACCAAGTTCGGGTTCACCCCTGAGCGGGTGTCCGCCGTCGCCCGCGACTGCGTCGCGGCCACCGCCGGCCACGGGCCGGAGCGACAGGAAACGGAGGACCGGTCATGACCACGGACGCGCCCATGCAGCTCGGCATGGTCGGGCTCGGCCGGATGGGCTCCAATCTGGTGCGCCGGCTGATGCGCGACGGACACCGCTGCGTCGTCTACGACATCGGCCCCGAGGCCGTCGAGGAGCTGGAACGCGAGGGTGCCACAGGGGCCTCTTCGCTCCAGGACTTCGTGGCGAAACTGGAGAAGCCCAGGGCCGTCTGGTTGATGCTGCCCGCCGGAGTCGTCCAGCCCACGCTCGAACTACTGGCGGGGATGCTGGAGCCCGGAGACACGGTCATCGACGGCGGCAATTCGTACTACCGCGACGACATGGCCCGTGCCCAGCAGCTCGCACCGAACGGCATCCACTACGTCGACTGCGGGACGTCGGGAGGCGTCTGGGGCCTGGAGCGCGGCTACTGCCTGATGATCGGCGGCGAGGACGAGCCGGTCCGGCGGCTGGACCCGCTCTTCCGCACCATCGCCCCCGGCGCCCGGAGCGCCGGGCCCACACCGGGACGGACCAAGAGCGACGGGACAGCGCCCGAGGGTTATCTGCACTGCGGGCCCAGCGGCGCCGGGCACTTCGTGAAGATGGTCCACAACGGTGTCGAGTACGGGATGATGGCCGCCATCGCGGAGGGCCTCAGCGTCATCGAGCACGCCGACGCCGGCATGAGCGACCGGACCGTGGACGCCGAGACGGCCCCGCTGCGCGAACCCGAGGCGTACCAGTACGACATCGATGTGGCCGAGGTCGCCGAGGTGTGGCGCCGCGGCTCGGTCGTCGGCTCCTGGCTGATCGATCTGATCGCCGATGCCCTGGCCCGCTCGCCGCACCTCGACTCGTACACCGGGCGTGTCTCGGACTCGGGGGAGGGCCGCTGGACGGTCCTGGCGGCGGTCGACGAGAGCGTGCCGGCCCCCGTCATCAACGCCGCGCTGACCGAACGCTACGAGTCGCGCGGGCTGGGGGAGTTCGGCGACAAGGTGCTGTCCGCCATGCGCGGCGAATTCGGCGGTCATGCCGAGAAGGCGGCGTGAACCATGATGTCCGCGCGCCAGTCCCGGTCGAGCAAGGGGCCGGTCCCCGACCCGCACGTCATCGTGCTGTTCGGTGCGACCGGCGACCTGGCCCGCCGCAAGCTGCTGCCCGGTCTGTTCCACCTCGCCAAGGCCGGGCTGCTGCCGTCCCGTTACCGGATCGTCGGCTCGGCGCCCGCGCGGGCCGCGCTCGGCGACGACGCCTTCCGCAAGCACGCCAGAGAGGCCGTCGAGGAGTTCGGGCGGGCGAAGCCCGATGGCCGCGCGTGGCAGGAGTTCGAGGAGACGCTGCACTTCGGCGCCGCGGACCCGGACGACCCCGAACCGCTCCTCGCGGCCGTACGGGAGGCCGAGCAGGCCATCGGGGGGAGTCCCCGCAGGCTGTTCCATCTGGCGGTGCCGCCCGCAGCGTTCACGAGTGTCGTCGAGATGCTCGGCGCGACGGGGGTCGCCGAGGGCGCCCGGCTGATCGTGGAGAAGCCCTTCGGCACGGATCTGCCCTCGGCCCGGGCGCTCAACGAGACGATCCACTCCGTCGTGGACGAGTCGCGGGTGTTCCGTATCGACCACTTCCTCGGCAAGGAGTCCGTGGACAACATCCTCGCGCTCCGTTTCGCCAACGGGCTGTTCGAGCCCATCTGGAACCGCGAGCACATCAGCCATGTGCAGATCGACGTCCCCGAGAGCATCGGCATCGAGGGCCGCGCCCAGTTCTTCGAGGGCACCGGAACCTTCCGCGACATGGTCGTGACGCATCTCTTCCAGCTCCTCGGCTTCGTCGCCATGGAGCCGCCGACCTCCCTGAACGCCAAGTGCCTGCGGGACGAGACGGAGAAGGTCTTCGAGACCATGGAACCGCTCGACCCCGCCCATGTCGTCCGGGGCCAGTACGAGGGGTACCGCGACGAGCCGGGCGTCGACCCGCACTCCGACACCGAGACCTTCGTCGCCCTGCGCGTCGCACTCGACAACTGGCGTTGGGCCGGCGTCCCGTTCTACCTGCGCTCCGGCAAATCCCTCGGGCAGGGCCGGCACATGGTCGCCCTCGGGTTCCGTGAGCCCGCCCTGCGCATGTTCCCCGACGAGGCGCGGCGGGGCGCCGACGCCCGCGGCAACCGGCTCGTCATCGACTTCGCGGACCCCGGCCGGATCTCCGCCCGTTTCCTGGCGAAGGACCCCGGCCCAGCCATGCGCCTCGGCACGGCCGAGATGACCTTCAGCTACGCCGAGTCCTTCAACACCCTGCACGCCCTGGAGGGCTATGAGCGCCTGATCCTCGACGCCATGCTCGGCGACCAGTCGCTCTTCACCCGTGCCGACGGGATCGAGCGCCTCTGGGAGGCGTCCACCCCGGTGCTGGAGGACCCGCCTCCGGTGCAGCCGTACGCGCCGGGCTCCTGGGGGCCCGCCGCCGCCCGCCGGCTGATCGCCCCCTACCACTGGCATCTGCCGGACGGGTAGAGCCGTCCCGGAGACGTACCGGCAGGAGAGCCCGCGGCCGCAGCGCGTCGTGCCCCGCGGCCCGCCGGTCGCTTCTAGGCTCGGTGCCATGCTCGGGCTTCCGGATCACGTGCGTACCTGCCTCTTCGACCTCGATGGTGTGCTCACCCGGACCGCTGAGGTCCACGCGGCCGCGTGGAAGGACATGTTCGACGCCTATCTGCGGCAGCGGTCCGACCGCGAGGGCGTCCCGTTCGTGCCCTTCGACCCGGTGCGCGACTACGACCAGTACGTGGACGGCCGCCCGCGCGCCGACGGGGTCCGCACCTTCTTCGCCGCCCGCGGAATCGACCTGCCCGAGGGCACGCCCGACGATCCCCCCGACGCCGAGACCGTGCACGGCCTCGGAAACCGCAAGAACGACCTGGTGCTGCGCAAGATCCAGGGACAGGGCGTGCAGACGT
Organism: Streptomyces sp. NPDC051776; assembly: GCF_040681345.1. Taxonomy (NCBI): domain Bacteria; kingdom Bacillati; phylum Actinomycetota; class Actinomycetes; order Kitasatosporales; family Streptomycetaceae; genus Streptomyces; species Streptomyces sp. NPDC051776. The sequence goes on from NZ_JBFAYQ010000026.1 coordinate 28,321, forward strand.
ACGAGGGCTCGGTCGCCTACGTCCGGGCCGCCCGGGACGCGGGGCTGCGGCGCGCCGTCGTCTCCTCGAGCGCCAACTGCCAGGCGGTACTGGAAGCGGCGGGCATCGCCGACCTCTTCGAGACACGGATCGACGGGATCGTCGCCCGCGAACAGCGCCTGCGCGGCAAGCCGCAGCCGGACACCTACCTCGCCGCCGCCCGGGCCCTCGGCGCGGAGCCCGGCGATGCGGCGGTCTACGAGGACGCCCTCGCGGGAGTGGAGGCCGGGCGTTCGGGGAACTTCGGAGTGGTGGTGGGCGTCGACCGGGCCGGACAGGCCGATGAGCTGCGCCGGCACGGTGCCGACATCGTCGTCCAGGACCTCGCCGATCTGCTGGAGGGCCGGAAGAAATGATCAGCCACCCCAACTACGCGGTGGAACCGTGGTGTCTGCGCGAGATCGGGCTCGACCTGCCGGTACTGGCGCAGAGCGAGTCCGTCTTCGCCCTGGCCAACGGACACATCGGCTGGCGCGGCAACCTCGACGAGGGTGAGCCGCACGCCCTTCCCGGCACCTACCTCAACGGTGTCCACGAGTTGCACGACCTGCCGTACGCGGAAGCCGGCTATGGCTATCCCGAGTCCGGCCAGACGATGATCAATGTCACCAACGGGAAGATCATCCGGCTGCTGGTCGACGACGAGCCCTGCGACCTGCGCTACGGCGAACTCACCGCGCACGAACGCCTCCTGGACTTCCGCGCCGGAGTGCTGCGCCGCACCGCCGAGTGGACCTCCCCGGCCGGACGCAGCGTCCGCATCACCTCCACACGGTTGGTCTCCCTCACCCAGCGGGCCGTCGCCGCGGTCCTCTACGAGGTCGAGCCGCTCAACGGACCGGCCGACCTCGTCCTGCAGTCCGAGCTCGTCGCGAACGAGCAACTCCCCGGCAACGACGACGATCCGCGGAACGCCGCCGTCATCGAATCCCCCCTCCTGGCCGAGGAGGACTTCGCTCAGGGAACCCGGCTGCGCCTGGTCCACCGCACCAGGCGCAGCTCCCAGCGCGTGGCGGCCGCCGCCGACCACATCGTCGAGGGACCGCAGCCGACCGACTGGTCGGCGGAGAGCGAGCCGGACGTCAGCAGGCTCACCGTCACCAGCAGGGTCCGGCCCGGCCAGCGGCTGCGGCTGGTGAAGTTCGTGGCGCAGGGCTGGTCGGGGGAGCGCTCGCTGCCCGCCGTGCACGACCAGGTCGACGCGGCGCTCGCCGCTGCCCGTTCCACTGGCTGGGAGGGCCTGCTCCGCGACCAGCGCGCGTATCTCGACGACTTCTGGTCCCGTGCGGACGTGGAGGTGGAGGGCGACCCGCAGATCCAGCAGGCCGTACGGTTCGCGCTGTTCCATCTGCTGCAGGCCTCGGCGCGCGCCGAACGGCGGGCCATCCCCGCAAAGGGCCTGACAGGCCCGGGCTACGACGGACACTCGTTCTGGGACATCGAGTCGTTCGTCCTCACCGTCCTCACCTACACCGCCCCGGACGTCGTCGCGCCGGCCCTGTGCTGGCGGCACGAGACCCTTCCGGCGGCCCGGGACCGTGCGCACCAACTCGGGCTCAGAGGCGCGGCGTTCCCCTGGCGCACCATCACCGGACAGGAGTGCTCGGCGTACTGGCCGGCGGGCACGGCCGCCTTCCATGTGAACGCCGCCGTCGCCGACGCCGCACTGCGCTACGTGAAGGCCACCGGGGACGAGGACTTCGAGCGAGGGCCGGGGCTGGACCTGCTGGTCCACACGGCCCGCCTCTGGCGCTCGCTCGGCCACCACGACACCGAGGGCACCTTCCACATCGACGGGGTCACCGGCCCCGACGAGTACAGCGCCGTGGCCCGCGACAACCTCTACACCAATCTGATGGCCCAGCAGAATCTCGTCGCCGCGGCGGAGGCGGCCGTACGCCACCCGGACCGGGCACGGGAACTCGGGGTCGACGAGGAGGAGACCGCCGAGTGGCGGGACGCCGCCGTCCGGATCGCCGTGCCGTACAACAAGACGCTCGGCGTCCACGAGCAGTCGGAGGGCTCCACACGGCTGCAGGTGTGGGACTTCGAAAACACCACGCCCGACCAGTACCCGCTGCTGCTGCACTTCCCGTACTTTGACCTCTACCGCAAGCAGGTGGTCAAGCAGGCGGACCTGGTGCTGGCGATGCACGTCCGCGGCGACGCCTTCACCGCGGAGGAGAAGGCGCGCAACTTCACGTACTACGAGGCGCTGACCGTACGGGATTCGTCGCTCTCGGCGTGCACCCAGGCCGTGATGGCCGCGGAGACCGGCCATCTGCGCCTGGCCTACGCCTACTTGGGCGAAGCGGCCCTGATGGATCTGGAGGATCTGGAGCACAACACGCGGGACGGGCTGCACATCGCGTCCCTTGCGGGCACGTGGATCGCCCTGGTGTCCGGCTTCGGCGGTATGCGGCGGCCCGCCGACCACGACGACGGTGGGATCTTCGGATTCGCGCCGCGGTTGCCGGAGCGGCTGTCCCGGCTGGCGTTCAGCGTCGTCGTGCAGGGGCGGCGGCTGCGGGTGGAGATCGGCGGGGAGACGGCGCGCTACACGCTGGTCCACGGGGAGCCGTTGAGGATCCTGCACCACGGCGACCACGTGACCGTCTCGGCGAAGGAACCGGTCGAGCGGCCGGTGCCTCCGCTGCTGCAGCGCCCGGAACCGGGCCAGCCGAAGGGCCGGCGCCCCGCCGATCGCTCGGGCGGGACGCCGGGCCGGGGGGAAGCGGCGGACTGACGGCGCGCGTGATGGCGTGCCGGGTGCGTCCCCGGGTGCGTACGTGCCGTACCCACGGGCGCGCCCGCCCCGGCAGCGGTTACCGCTTCCCCTCGCACTCCTTCCAGGCCAGGTGGTAGACCGTGCTGACGCTGGTGTCGGTGGAGTCCATCGTCATGAAGCTGGTCTTGCGCGGATCGGAGGTGCCCCGGTTCACGCGCAGCTCGGTGTTGATGTTGAAGTTGCGCTGCTCACCGCAGGGCGCCCACACGAGCTGCGCGACGTCGGTCACGTCGGAAGCCTGCCAGTTGTCGTTGTAGGGGCCCTGGAAGCTGTGGCTCTTGGAGACCGTCTGCGGCATTCCCTGGAAGTAGTAGTTGGCCCGTGACTGGCCGCTCGCGCCGTTCTCGAGGTACGCGAACCCGCGGTAGTCGGCCCGGGCGATGGCGTAGGTGAAGCCGCCGGGGACATGGACGATCAGGTTGAGCTGACAGTTCTTGCGGAACCACGTCGGATCCGCGTTCCCGCCCGCCTGGGCGAGGTAGTCGCTGTACGTCACGGTGAAGGCCGTGTTGTCGGGCGAGACGGCCACGGCCGCGGTGCCCTCGGGGCACCCGGACCCGTTGACGGTCGCGAGCTCGATCACGATCTTGTCCGGCGGCACGTCGAGTGCGGGGGCACCGTGGGCAGACGTGGTCGCGCAGAACAGCGCGGCCACCGCACCGAGCACGGCCAGGGTTCTTCGCATGGGGGGTGCTCCATTCGTTCGTCGCTGGTCCCAAACACCCGCCTGCAGCACGGCAGATGGCGATGAACAGGGCGGGTGTTGGTGAAGGATGTGCTGAGATTTCGTGCACATGTCAGCAGGTTGCGACCGTCATGTGAAGGGCGCCCAGGGGTGACCGCACCCCCCGAGGCGCCCGCAGGAAGAGATCCGGCCGACTGCGGGAACGGCCGGAATTGGGGTGGTGGGCGGAATCGACCGGGGGTGTGCTCGGCGGCCGGACGTCCCCAGGTCGGGGTCGTCCGTGGCGCGGCGGTGGCGGCGGCCGGTACGGGGCGGCGGAAACCGGCCGACCCGGCCGCTTGTCCGGCCACGAGAAGAGCCCGGGAGTCGGCGAGATCGGCCAATTCCCGCTGCATGTCCCCGGATGCCCGGCCACCCACTGGGCGGTGCCGTCGCCGACAAGGCACCGACCATCCTGAAAGCGATGTACCCAGGCACTAGAATCCCGTATCCCCAGCCGGAATCGGTGGGCCAGGGCCGCAGAATCGTGGCCATGACGACCGTCGTCTCCGACCTCGGCACGGTCACGGGACCGCCCCGCTGCACCGCCCACGGCCGCACCGCCGACCACCCCGTGGCGATGGCCCCCGAGCGGGGATCCACGGCGGACATCGGCCCGGCGGACACGGACACGGACACGGGTACGGGCAAGGCGGGCACGGGCAAGGCGGGCACGGGCAGCGGCGATGTGACGGCCCCCGTCGTCTCCTGCTGTCCGCACCTGACCGGCCGGGCACCGGCGCCCTCCACTATGCCCTCGTCAGCGACGGCTCGCTCCCCTCGTCCGAACTGCACGCCGCCGCACAGCGCGAGCTCAACGAGGGGGCGGCCCGTTCCGGCTTCCCCGCCGTACCGGTGAGGTGACGCCGGCCCTGACGTGGGACGCACAGGCGCACACGGCCCCACGCGCGGGCCGCACTGCCTCCACCGGAGTCGGGTCCTGTCTTCGGATCACCGGGGATGCCGGGCCAGGCGGGGGCCACCTCAGCGGCAGGGAAGGCTGTCCCTCGTAGTGCCGGATCCCGACGCTCGCGCGGGCGGCCGCGCACCGATGCGTGTGACCGCTTCCGCCGCGGTCTCACACGCGCTCTCCGCCGCCGCGATCGGCGCGAGGCCCGAGAGGCGGGCGGAGAGGAAGGCGCCCGTGAACGCGTCGCCCGCCCCCGTCGTGTCCACGCACCGGGCGGTCACGGCAGCGACACGGGCACCGGACTTCCCGGTCTGCGCCAACAGGGCGCCGTCCGGCCCGAGTTTCATCACCACCAGCGCAAAACGACCGCCAAGGACGGAAGCCGCCTCCTCGGGGTCCCGTGTTCCCGCGAGAAGCCGGGCCTCCTCGAGGCTGGGGAGCAGGACGTCCACGCCGGAGAGGGCGTCGAGGAGCCGTTCGGTGCCGAAGGCGCTGATGAAGCCCGTCGACGCCGGGTCCACGCTCACCGGGATGCCGTGCGCCCGCGCCGACTCCGCCGCGGCGTGCGCCAACGCGCGGGAGGTGTCCGCGAAGAAGAGGTAGCCCGAGAGGTGGAGATGGGAGACCCCCTCCAGGAACGCGTCGTTCCAGTCCCCGGGGCCGAGGTTGAGGGCGGCACCGCTGTCGGTGACCAGGGTCCGCTCGGCCGTGGCGTCCACCAGGGAGATGACCACCGCCGTCGGGGCGTGCGGGTCGATACGGAGCATGGGACGTACGCCGGACCGGTGGAGCGCGTCCTCGTGCCAGGACGCCGAGTCCTCGCCCACGCACGCCAGCAGGCGTACGTCGGCCGCGCCCGTGTGGGCCGCCCAGCACGCGACGTTCGCGCCCGCGCCACCCGGCAGTGTCGAGATCCGTGCGGCGGTGTCGGTCGCCGGGGTCAGGGGAGTGGTGTGGCGGGCGACGACGTCCGTGACCACGTCGCCGATGACCAGCAGCGCGCCAGGAGTCCCGGTCCCGCCGCCCGCCGGTCGGCTCCCGCCGGCCGCCGGAGCGGTCCCTGTTCCGGTGGCCCGGCCGTCCCCGCTCACGCCGCCGACCACGCCGCAGCGATCTGCGCCGCCAGGCGCACATTGCCGCGGACCGCAGCGAGGTTGGCCTCCAGCGACGCTCCCGCCGTATGGCGGACCAGGTAGTCCAGGAGGAACGGGGTGACCGCCTGACCCGTGATGTCCTCGCGCGCGCACGCCTCCAGCGCGTCCTCCAGTACGCGGTCGTGGAGTGCCGGGTCGAGCTGATGGTGCGTCGGAACCGGGTTGGCCACGATGAGTGCCGACTCGCGTTCGCCCAGCTGGTCCTGGGCGGTCATGATCGACGCCACGCCTCTGGGTTCCTGCACGGTCCAGTCGACCGGTTCGCCCGAGCTGCTCACGTAGAAGCCGGGGAAGAAGTCGGTCCGGTAGCCCACCACGGCGACGCCGAGCGTCTCCAGGCGCTGCAGCGTCGCCGGCACGTCGAGGATCGACTTCACGCCGGCGCAGACGACCGTGATGCGCGTACGGGCCAGCAGCCCAAGGTCCGCCGACTCGTCCTGCGTCGTCGTCCACTCCCGGTGAACGCCCCCGAGGCCGCCCGTCGCGAACACGCGGATCCCCGCCCGCCGTGCCAGGAACGCCGTCCCGGACACCGTCGTCGCCCCGCTCGCCCCCGCCGCCAGCGCCGGCGCCAGGTCACGATGGCCCAGCTTGCGCAGCGAGGGGTCGTCGGCGATCCGCTCGAGCTGGGACTTGTTCAGGCCCACGTGGACGCGTCCGTCGAGGACCGCGATCGTTGCGGGCACGGCGCCATGGGCCCGGACGATCTCCTCCAGTTCCTCCGCCACCCGCAGATTGCGAGGACGTGGCAGGCCGTGCGCGATGATCGTCGACTCCAGGGCGATCACGGGGTGACGGTCCGCCAGCGCTCCCCGTACCTCCTCGGACTGGACCATCAAGGGTGTGGGCATCGCTGTTCGGCTCCCGTCTCGTCGGTGGTGCAGTGCTGCCGTCCGCTTCGGCGGCTTCCCTCTTCGGCGGCCTTCCCTCTCCCGCCCTTCGCGCAAGGCCCGTCCCGCGCGTCCGCCCAGTCGTCCGCGTGCGCCTGTCGTCCGCGTCCGCCCGTTGTCCGCGTGCGGCGTCCATATGGGTACGGTCGCCGCCTCCCTCGGCGCGGCCATACGGGTACGGCCTGGAGCCGCGTACAGCCGTCGTCCGTGAGCGGCGGTCCGCGTACGACCGTGCCGATCAGCCGCTTCCTACCCATCCCTGGCATGCGCGCCACGCGCCCAAACCTGCGTGGCAGTCCTTGACTCCGACGTCGTTTGGATGGAAAACCATGACACAAGATGACAAATGCTGATAGTCCGCTGCGATGCCTCGAGCGCGAGAGAGCTCACAAAAGCTCACGGGAGAGCTCACCGGATGAGCTCGACGGAACGCTCACGGGAAGACTCATGACCGAGGTCATGAGAACGCTCATGAGACAGCCCTCGTGTGAGCCGGAGAACTCGAGGACCGCCCGGACCCGGCCGACTCCACGGGGGCCTTCATGCGCAAGCTCCGCGCCACGCAGCGCACCAGACCGCGTCTCACCCTTCTCGTCGCCGCCGTCATCGGCGGCGCGCTGACGTTCGTCCTCGCCCCGCCCGCCGCCGCCGACCCCGCGACCCCGGTCGCCTATCCCTCGGGCGGGACCTCCACTCGCTACTCCGGGCTCGCCTTCGACACCTGCTCCGCGCCGGCCCTCGACGCCATGAAGGCCTGGGGCAGCTCGCCGTACCGCGCCGTCGGGATCTACTTCGGTGGCGTCAACCGCACCTGCGCCCAGCCGCGGCTCACACCGGACTGGGTCGGCGAGGTCTCCGGACTCGGCTGGCGGCTCCTGCCCATCTACAAGGGACTCCAGCCGGCTTGCGGTGCCCGCGACAGTGACCAGAAGATCACGTCCTCGGGAGCGGCCGCCGAGGGGAGGGCGGCCGCCAGGGATGCCGTCGCCAAGGCCAAGACGCTGGGCCTCCTCCCGGGAAGCGCGTTCTACAACGACATCGAGAACTACTCGCTGACCGACAGCGGCTGCCGTACCGCAGTCCTCACCTACCTCTCCTCGTGGACGAAGGAACTGCACGCCCGCGGCTACCTCTCCGGCGTCTACATGAACCTCAATCACGGGGCGAAGGACCTCGCGGACTCCTACAACTCCTCGTCCTACGCCCGCCCCGACGCCCTCTGGATCGCCCGCTACGACGGCACCCAGTCCCTCACCGGCTGGGAGGGCATCGCCGCGTCGAAGTGGGCCTCGCACCAGCGCGCCAAGCAGTACTCCAACAGCCACGACGAGACCTACGGCGGCGTGCGGATCAACATCGACAGCGACCGGCTGGACGCGCCGGTGGCCACAGTCGCCCACCCGTACAAGGTGACCAGCTCCTCCGCTCTCTCGGCGCGCAGCGGGCCCTCGACGACCGCGTCGGTCGTCCGCTCGCTCGAGGCGGGCGCGTCGGTGAACGTGGTGTGCCAGACGCCCGGTACCAAGGTCGGCAACAGCTCCGTGTGGACCAAGCTCTCGGACGGTACGTACATCGCCGACAGTTACGTGAACACCCCCTCGGACACCGGGTACAGCGCGATCCTGCCGCGCTGTGCGTACCCGTACCAGATCTCGGCCACCGGCGGGGTCAACCTGCGCACCGGCGCGGGCACCTCGAACGCCACCGCGGGCACGCTCCCCGGCGGCGCACTCGCCTGGGTCGTCTGCCAGGCACAGGGGACCTCGGTGAGTGGCACAAAGGTGTGGAACAAGCTCGACACCGGTCGCTGGGTCTCCGACCACTACGTGTCCAACGGCAGCAATACGACGTACAGCAAGCCCGCGCCGCGCTGCTGAGCCCGGCACAGGCATGATGGGGACGTGCGGCTCGAAGCGATCTCCTGGGAACGGCTGACCGGCTCCCTGGCCGGCCGGATCGCGGAGACGGAAGCCGCCGACGGCAGCCCATGGCTGCGCGTCGCCGTCGACGGAGCACCGGCCGCCGGCCCCGAGGGGCCGGCGGCCGCTCTCATGGACGCCCTGCGCCTGCTGGGCCGGCCGGTCCTCACGGTGGCCGCGGGCGGATTCCTCCGGCCGGCGTCCCTGCGCTACGAGTACGGGCGCGAGGACCCCGACACGTACTACGACGGGTGGCTCGACACGGGCGCGCTGTGGCGGGAGGTCTTCGACCCGCTGGAGCCGGACGGCAATGGACGGGTCCTGCCGGACCTGTGGGACCCGGACACCGACCGCGCCACGCGCACCCCCTACGCCGAACTGCCGGCCGGCGGCGTGCTGATCCTGCACGGGCCGCTCCTCCTCGGACGGTGGTTCCCGCTGGACCTGACGGTGCATCTGATGATGTCGCGCGCCGCGCTCGCCCGCCGGACGCAGGAGCGGGACCGCTGGACCCTTCCGGCCTTCGCGCGGTACGAGGAGGAGGTGGGGCCGGTGGAGACGGCCGACGTGGTCGTGCGCGTGGACGATCCCCGGCACCCGGCATGGAGCGGGTGGCGGGCGTAGGCGGCCGGGGTCGGGTGTCCCGAACGGTGTGCCGCAGTGCCAACTCCTTTGCGGGCGCGGCGCCGTGTTGATGGTGCGGTGCCGTGAGCGCAACCGCTTGTCGCATGTATCTGTCCCTGTACTGACAAGACTGGAGCCATCGTGCGCCTCCGTACGGCGCCGTCCAGTACCGGTCCTGCTCCGGAAACAGCCACGCCCGCGAGAGCAACCACTGGGACTGTCCCGTACTACGACTGCGGCGGCTGCTGACCGCGCGCAACCCCCCTGCTTCCGTGCTCCCTTTCGTTCCGCCGGGACGTGCTGGCGTACTGGTTGCCCGGGCTCGCCCCGGGCCGCGGGCAACCAGTGCCGGGCGGCACACAGGAGGGAGCGGTGTGCGGTGAAGTGGCGGCGGAAACGGCAGGAGCGGCGCGACCACGACCTCAACGAGGACGCCAAGCAGCTGTTCAACCGGGGCGACCGGGAAGGGGCGTTGCGCCTCTGGCGGGAGTTGGCCACAGCAGGGGACGGCACCGCGGCCGCGAACATGGTGATCGAGTGCGCCGCTGACGAGTTGTACGACGAGGCGTTGCGGTGGTGGGGCAAGGCCGTCGAACGCGGCATGGACATCCCGGTCCACGAACCCGGCGTACGGCTGCGCGCCATGCAGCGCAGGTCGGCGGCCGAGGGGTGGTGGCGCACGGCCGCCGAGGCGCGGAACGACGACACCAGCCGTGAGTACCTGGGCGCGGCCCTGCGTGAACAGGGGCGGCCGGACGAGGCCGAGGCGTGGCTGCGGCCGGGCGCCGAGCGGGGACACGGGGGCTGCGCCCGTGAGTTGGCGACGCTGTACGCGCTGCGGAAGGAGGAGGCGACCGGCGAGGCCAGGCGCGCTCATGCGGAGCGCGCGCTCAATTGGGCGCAGAGGGCGGCGGTCGCGGGCGACGCCCGAGCCAGGGTGCTGCTGCTCCGCCTCGACCGCTGAGGGTGCGAAGGGCAGTCCCGAGTACGGCCGAGCGGTCGGACCCGGAGGGGGCTGGGCCGTGTCTTCTGGATCGGCTCGGATCAGCCTGCGGCGTCTGGTGCGGTGCATCGCAAGGCGGAGGAGTGTCCTCGTAGTGGGCCTACTCGGATGCGCCGACAACGCAGCGAGGTGCCGTGCCAGATGTCGCGGCCCGAGCTGATCCAGAAGACACGGCCTAGGGCTCAAGGGACGGAAGGGCTGGGCCGGGGGGCCCGGAGGGCAGGAGTATCGCGAGACCGGGGGCACGGCACGGCGCGGAACGCGGGCCACGCGCCGGGTGGTCGACCCGATGCGCGGTTCTGTGCCCCGGTCGGTGCGCAGCAGGGCACCGTCGGGCCGGGCACCGCGGCATGCCGGGCACGGCGCCGTGCGGTGCGCCGCGGACGCGGTTCAGAACAGCGGCTGCGGCAGCACGCCTTCGAGGGCGAGCAGGGCGCGCTTGGTCTCAAGTCCGCCGCCGAACCCCCCTATGCCGCCGTCGCTCTCGACCACACGGTGGCAGGGGACGACGACCGGCAGGGGATTGGACCCCATGGCCACGCCCACCGCGCGTGCCGCGCCGGGCTCACCGACCCGCTCGGCGAGGTCCGCGTAGCCGACCACCGTGCCGTACGGGACGCCGTCCGCCAGTTCGCGCAGCACCTGGCGGTTGAAGCCGCCGGACAGCGACCAGTCCAGCGGAAGACCGAAGGTGCGGAGCGTGCCGGCGAAGTACGCGCCGAGCTGATCCGTCGCCTCCTTCACGATGCGGTCCGCAGCCGTGCGGTCCCCGGCGGCCCCGCCGTCAGGGACAGCACCCGCCTCCACGGGCTCCGCGCCCAGCCGGGCCGCCAGGCGCTCCCGTGCCGTGCGGGCCGTCTCCTCGTCGGCGTGGAAGACGACGCTGACGAGCCCCCTGGGGGTCGCGGCGAGCAGCAGCGGCCCGATCGGGGTGGCTGTCACGGTCCAGCTCACGGTGGTCATGCTCCGGAGCGTAGTGCCGGGGTCCGACACTCCCGCCGCCGCGGCGGAACCGCAGACCGTACCGCCCCGGCGACGTGCTGCCGTCCGGGCTCCGGCGCGGTTCGGCCCGCAGTGCGGTTCCGCGGTGCGGCTCGCAGTGCGGCCGCGCCCCCGGCGGGGCGCGGCCGCGAGGGTCGCCGTGGGCTCCCGGGAGCAGGAGCTACGGCGTGGCGGTGGCGCCGGCCGGTTCGCGTGAGGCCCCGGGACCGGTGTCCGCGGAGACGCCCCCGGTGGCGTCGCGCACGACGTCGGGCTTGTTGGTGATGATGCCGTCGACCCCGTACCCGGCCAGGCGGGCTGCGGTGGGGCCGTCGTTCACCGTCCAGGTGAACAGCTCCAGCGAGTGCCCGTGCGGACCCCGGAGGCTGTGAACGGCCTTGACGTAGTCGGGGTTCACCGTCCCGTGGCTGGGGTTGATCTGGTCCGTGAACTCCGCGTACGCCGGGAGGTCGGCGACCGCCGGGGTGCCGAGGAATCCCGTCTTCACGTCGGGGCGGAACAGATGGACCGTCCTGATCGCGTCCGCGCTGAACGACTGGATGATCAGCTTGCTCCGCACGTGGCCCCGGTCGAGCCAGCCCTCGCGGAACAGCACCCATAGGGTCTGGACCTCGACGCCCGGGTAGAGCTCGGGCGCCTTCAGCTCCAGCAGCAGTTTCTGGTGGTTGTCCTCGACCCGGTCCAGGTACTCCCGGAGCGTGGGCACCCGCGCGCCCTCGTACTCCGGGGAGAACCAGCTCCCGGCGTCGAGCCGCTTGATCTCGGCCAGGGTGAAGTCGGCGACGTTCCAGGGGGAGCGGTCCGGGAAGACCTCCTCCGCGTCGGTAGTGCGCTTGAGATTGGTGTCGTGGATGACGACCAACGCGCCGTCCCTGGTCCGCTGGACGTCGTTCTCCACCCAGATGGTGTCGAGCTCGTCGGCCTTGTCGACCGCCTCGAGCGTGTTCTCGGGGGCGTACGCCGATGCGCCGCGGTGCGCCACGACCACAGGGCCGTGGTCCTTCTCGGCGGCGTGCGCCGTGGATGTCGGGACGATCAGAGCGGAGAACCCCAGAAGCGCACCAAGAGCGGCGGCGACAGCGCGTGTATGCACATGGACTCCTCGCGTCGGCAGTGCACGGACGCGAGGAGAGTCCCAGTCGGGTCCCAACGGGGGACAGGCGCAGAATGGCCAAAAGTTGAACGGGACACCTCAGGAAATGCGGAGTGCGGCAAACCACTCGCGGCGCTGTCCCGGCGCGCCCCCGAGCGCCCCTCGTACGCGCCCTGGGCGCCCCCTCGAGTGCTCCGGCGTCCGTTGTCAGTGGCGAGTCGTACGGTGGATGCCATGCGGCCCGTATCCCACATCGAACGCACCATGGCGCCCTTCGAGGTCATCAGCCCCTACCAGCCGAGCGGTGACCAGCCGACCGCGATCACCGAGCTGGAGCGGCGAATCAAGACCGGTGAGAAGGACGTCGTGCTGCTGGGCGCCACCGGCACCGGCAAGTCGGCGACCACCGCCTGGATGATCGAGAGGCTCCAGCGGCCGACGCTCGTGCTCGCTCCGAACAAGACGCTCGCGGCCCAGCTCGCGAACGAGTTCCGCGAGCTCCTGCCCAACAACGCCGTCGAGTACTTCGTGTCGTACTACGACTACTACCAGCCGGAGGCGTACGTCCCGCAGTCGGACACCTACATTGAGAAGGACTCCTCGATCAACGAAGAGGTCGAGCGCCTCCGCCACTCGGCGACGAACTCCCTGCTCACCCGGCGCGATGTGGTCGTGGTCGCCTCCGTCTCCTGCATCTACGGCCTGGGTACCCCGCAGGAGTACGTGGACCGCATGGTCCCGCTGGAGGTCGGCCAGGAGATCGACCGCGACGCGCTGCTGCGCCGCTTCGTCGACATCCAGTACACCCGCAACGACCTGGCCTTCACCCGGGGCACCTTCCGGGTGCGGGGCGACACCATCGAGATCTTCCCGGTCTATGAGGAGCTGGCCGTTCGTATCGAGATGTTCGGCGACGAGATCGAGGCACTCTCCACGCTCCACCCGGTCACCGGCGAGGTCATGAGCGAGGACGACCAGCTCTACGTCTTCCCGGCCAGCCACTACATCGCGGGGCCCGAGCGGATGGAGCGGGCCATCGCCGGCATCGAGGCCGAGCTGGAGGCGCGGCTGGCCGAGCTCGAGAAGCAGGGCAAGCTGCTGGAGGCGCAGCGGCTGCGCATGCGCACCACATACGACATCGAGATGATGCGGCAGATCGGCAGCTGCTCCGGCATCGAGAACTACTCGCTGCACATCGACGACCGTGAGACGGGCTCGGCACCGCACACCCTGCTCGACTATTTCCCCGAGGACTTCGTCCTGGTTATCGACGAGTCCCATGTCACGGTGCCGCAGATCGGCGCGATGTACGAGGGCGACGCCTCCCGCAAGCGGACACTGGTCGACCACGGTTTCCGGCTGCCCTCCGCCATGGACAACCGCCCGCTGAAGTGGGAGGAGTTCCTGCACCGCATCGACCAGACCGTCTACCTGTCCGCCACCCCGGGGCAGTACGAGCTGTCACGCTCCGGCGGCGACGTGGTCGAGCAGATCATCCGCCCCACCGGGCTCGTCGATCCCGAGGTGGTCGTCAAGTCCACCGAGGGTCAGATCGACGACCTCGTGCATGAGATCCGCACCCGCGCGGAGAAGGACGAGCGCATCCTGGTCACCACGCTGACCAAGAAGATGGCCGAGGATTTGACCGACTACTTCCTGGAGCTCGGCATCCGGGTCCGCTATCTGCACAGCGACGTCGACACGCTCCGCCGTGTGGAGCTGCTGCGCGAGCTGCGGTCCGGCGAGTTCGACGTCCTGGTCGGCATCAACCTGCTGCGCGAGGGGCTCGACCTGCCCGAGGTCTCGCTCGTGGCCATCCTCGACGCCGACAAGGAGGGCTTCCTGCGGTCCGGCACGTCGCTGATCCAGACCATCGGCCGGGCCGCGCGCAATGTCTCCGGCCAGGTGCACATGTACGCCGACAAGATGACCCCGGCGATGGAGAAGGCCATCGACGAGACCAACCGCCGCCGGGAGAAGCAGATCGCGTACAACACGGAGCGGGGCCTCGACCCCCAGCCGCTCCGGAAGAAGATCAACGACATCGTGGCGACCATCGCCCGCGAGGAGGTCGACACCGAGGAACTGCTGGGCTCGGGCTACCGCCAGGCCAAGGAGGCCAGGCAGAAGGCTCCGGTGCCCGCGCTGGGCGGCAAGGCGCGCGGCACGGGCAGGGCAGCGGCCGGCGGCAAGGGCGGCGCCAAGGACGGGGCGGTGCTGACGGACCGGCCCGCGACCGAGCTGGCTGAACTCATCGAGGAGATGACGGAGCGGATGCGGGCCGCGGCCGCGGATCTGCAGTTCGAGGTCGCCGCCCGTCTGCGGGACGAAGTCGGCGAGCTGAAGAAGGAGCTGAGGCAGATGAGAGAGGCGGGGTTGTCCTGATCCGCGGTTGTTGCAAGAAAGCCACAAAGTGGCACGGCCCGTGCACCCCGGTCCTTGCCGGTGCGTAGGGTTTCAGACGCGGCTGCCACAGGGAGGGCGGCTGCGATGGATTTGTTGAGAGGGGACAGCGCGTGAGCGTCAACTTGTCCAAAGGGCAGGGCATCAGCCTGCAGAAGTCCGACGGGGGCACCCTGAGCGCGGTGCGCATGGGCCTGGGCTGGCAGGCGGCTCCCCGGCGCGGACTGTTCGGCTCCCGCACACGGGAGATCGACCTCGACGCATCGGCCGTGCTGTTCGCCGACAAGCAGCCCGTGGACGTCGTCTTCTTCCGTCACCTCGTCAGTGACGACGGTTCCGTGCGGCACACCGGCGACAACCTGGTCGGCGGTGCCGGACAGGGCGGCGACGACGAGGCCATCCTCGTCGACCTCCAGCGCGTCCCGGTCCACATCGACCAGATCGTCTTCACGGTGAACTCCTTCACCGGCCAGACGTTCGCCGAGGTGCAGAACGCCTTCTGCCGTCTCGTCGACGAGTCCAACGGCCAGGAGCTCGCGCGCTACACGCTCACCGGCGGCGGCCAGTACACCGCGCAGATCATGGCCAAGGTCCACCGGTCAGGGAACGGCTGGCAGATGACGGCGGTCGGAAATCCCGCCAACGGCCGTACGTTCCAGGACCTGATGCCGGCGATCCTGCCCCATCTCTGACCGGAGGCCGGCCCGCGGTGACGCGGCGCCGGCCATCGCAGCACCGACGGCTCCCGGAGGCACCGCCCCCGGGAGCCGCGTGGCACCGGCGGAGTCGCGCAGTGCCCGCGGAGTCGCGCGGACCGGAGGCGTACCGGCTGCGCGGCACCGGAGCGCGCACCAGCACCACCGACACGTAGCACACAACGAGGGGGAGCACGATGACGGTCGAGCTGGTGCGCGGGCAGAACCACCCACTGCCCGGGGCCCGTTGGGAGATCCGGGTCTCGGCGGGCAAACCGGTCGTGGCCGGGGCCACGCTGAGCGACGACCGTGGCAACATCCGCGGCACCGACTGGGTCGCCCACCCCGCCTCGCCGAACACCCCCGGCCTCGAAGTCCCCAAGCAGGCCGCGGCCGACCACCGGCTCGCTGTCGATCTCGACGCGATACCCGCGGCCGTCCACCGGGTGAGCGTGCTGCTCGCCCTGCCGGTCGGGGTTGGCGGCCCGGTGAGCTTCGCCGGCCTCGCCGCCCCCTTCGTCGCCGTCACCGGCCTTGACGGCACCGAGGTCGCCAGCTACACCATCACCGGACTCGACGCCGAGTCCGCCGTGATCGCCCTCGAGCTCTACCGCAGGCAAGGGGCCTGGAAGGTGCGGGCCGTCGGCCAGGGGTACGCGGGCGGGCTGGCCGCCATGTTCCAGGACCAGGGCCTGGCGCAGGCCGCCGACCTCGCCGCCGCGATCAACGAGGCCGTCGCCGACGGCATCGCTCGCTCCGTACCGGCGCCACCACCCCGGCCGTCCGGCGAGGGCGGCCGTCTCAGGACCGTCACGGCGGGCGGCAGCACGGGCAACGGCAGTGCTGTCACCGGGGCCGCGCCGCCGGGTCCGGAACCAGCGACACCGGGTCAGTCACCCGTACCGGCCGCACAGCCCGTGACCGGCGGTGGCCCGGTCAACTACCAGCATCCGGGGCGCACTCCGGCGGCACCCCCTTCCCCGCCTCCGGCCGCTCCGCCTGCCGAGCCGGGCCGCCCGGCGCAGCCCGTCGCCGGGGACGCCACCGGGTGGACCATGGAGGAGCGGCTCTACAACCAGGTCTGGGGCATGTTCGAGGACCTGGCCCGGACGACCGCCGCCTACCGCAGCGCGGTCGACTTCGCCGATGCGCGGATGGAGCAGGAGCTCGACCGGGTGCTCTCCGACCCCCGCTCACGGATCGGCAGCTCGGGCGACGCGGCGCGCACCGAGGCCCGCGCCAAGCACACCCGGCTCGTCGACCAGGCACGCGCCGCCCTCGACCGGGACCTTGCGCAACTCGTCGCCGAGGCCGAAGTCGTCGAGCCCGCGCTGCCCCCGGCCTTCGCCCGCTGGGACAGCCCGGTCTGGCAGGGCTACCGCGTGCCCATGGAGATCCCCATGGCCCTGCGCCTGGGGGACCTCCATCTTCCCGAACGACCCGATCTG
Organism: Streptomyces sp. NPDC051776; assembly: GCF_040681345.1. Taxonomy (NCBI): domain Bacteria; kingdom Bacillati; phylum Actinomycetota; class Actinomycetes; order Kitasatosporales; family Streptomycetaceae; genus Streptomyces; species Streptomyces sp. NPDC051776. The sequence goes on from NZ_JBFAYQ010000026.1 coordinate 45,013, forward strand.
CGCATCCCCATGCTCGTCCGGCTGCCGCTGGAGCGTGGGCTCTGGGTGGACAGCGGCCGGGCGGCGTCGAGCGAGGGCGCACTGGCCGACCCCGCCGAAATGCGCCGTCTGGCCATGGACACCGCCGTCGCCCATGCCGCGCGCATGCTCGCGGTTTACCCTGCGGGCGAGTTCACGGTCCATGTCATCGACCCGGCGGGGTCCGCCGGGCCCTCACTCGCGCCGCTGACCGGCACCGGCGCGCTCCATGAGCCGCCGGCGTCGGGCGCCGGGGGTGTGGCGGCCGTGCTGGCCCGGCTCACCCAGCGTGTGGACCTGGTGCAGATGGCCGTGCGGGGCGGGGCGTCCGACGCGTTGCCGCCCGATCTGGACACCGCCGAACAGCTCCTGATCGTCCATGACTTCCCGCACGGCTTCGACGACCGGGCGGTCACCCAGCTCCGCTACCTCGCGGACGAAGGGCCGGCCGTGGGCGTGCACCTCATGATGGTGGCCGACCGGGAGGACGCGCAGGCCTACGGGCCGGTGCTCGACCCGCTGTGGCGGGCGCTGCTGCGGATCACGCCGGTCGCCGACGATCATCTGGCCGACCCCTGGGTCGGGCACGCCTGGACCTATGAGCCCTTGCTGGCCCCGGCCGGCAGCTCCGTGCTGCACCACGTGCTCGGCAAGGTGGTCGAGGCCCGGCGTGCCTGGGGGCGCTGAGCTGCCGTCTTACCGCTCCTTTGCCTATTCCTTTACCTTTCCTTGGTGTTGCGTGTACTCTTCTGGGTGCGGAGGGGAGTACTCCTGCTACGACGTTCCCGTCAGTACGGACCGCTGTGCGGTCCCGGGGCGTCGGCCCGGCGCGCGGTGCGCACCCCGGGTGGAAGAGACCTCCGGCAGCTACGACGCTGACCTTTGCCGTATGACTCTGCCGGAGGAGTAGTGGACATCTCCATGGGCCTGTGGGCGCTGACCATCGGTGGTCTGTGCGCCCTGATCGCGGCCGATTTCTTCATCGGGCGCAAGCCCCACGACGTATCGATCAAGGAAGCAGGAATCTGGACGATCGTCTGGATCGTGCTGGCCGTCCTGTTCGGCGTCGGCCTGTTGATCTTCGCGGGCGGGCAGCCCGCGGGCGAGTTCTTCGCCGGATTCATCACCGAGAAGTCGCTGAGCGTCGACAACCTCTTCGTCTTCGTCCTGATCATGGCGAAGTTCTCGGTGCCCTCGCAGTACCAGCAGCGCGTGCTGCTCTTCGGCGTACTGATAGCCCTGGTGCTCCGCGCGGTCTTCATCGCGGCGGGCGCGGCCATCATCGCCAGCTTCTCCTGGGTCTTCTTCATCTTCGGCGCATTCCTCATCTGGACCGCCTGGAAGCTCATCCAGGAGGCGCGCTCCGGCGGGGAGGACGAGGAGTACGAGGAGAACCGCCTGCTCAAGGCGGCCGAGCAGCGTTTCGGTGTGGCCGACCGCTACCACGGCACCAAGCTGTTCATCCAGAAGAACGGCAAGCGCATCATGACCCCGATGCTCGTGGTCATGCTGGCGATCGGCACCACGGACGTCCTCTTCGCGCTGGACTCCATCCCGGCGATCTTCGGCCTCACCCAGGACCCGTACATCGTCTTCACCGCCAACGCCTTTGCGCTGATGGGTCTGCGGCAGCTCTACTTCCTCATCGGCGGGCTGCTGAAGAAGCTGGTCCACCTGTCGTACGGCCTGTCGGTCATCCTGGGCTTCATCGGCGTGAAGCTGGTGCTCCACGCCCTGCACGAGGCAGGGGTCCATGTCCCGGAGATCAGCATCCCGGTCTCGCTTGCCGTGATCTGCGGCGTGCTGATCGTGACCACGATCACCAGCCTCCGTGCCTCGAAGAAGCAGGCGGAGGCCGAGGCGAAGGTGGTCGAGGTGCAGCCGGAGTCCGGTGCGTCCGGTGCATCCGGTGCGTCCGGTGCGGGGACGCAGGCCGCGACAGGCGGCGGATCGCCGTCCGCGTCCGGCGGCCGGGGCGAGGAGCGGCTCGACGCCTGACGGCCCCGCTCGACGACGGAGAGCAGGCTCCGCGCCTGACGGCCCGCTCGACGACGGAGAGCCGGCTCTGCGCCCGGGCGTACTCGACGGCCGACGGGGCAGGCGTATCGATGTCCTCCGTATCCGGGGCGGCCGGGGTTCTTCCCGGCCGCCCCGCGGTGCTTCGGGGCGGTGGGCCACCGGGGGCGGTACGGGCGTTGCGGACCGTCTCCCGCGGGGTACACGAGGCCGGACGGAAGGCCCCGACATGCACCCCATCGACACTCTCGAGACGGCCGGCCTCGGCAACCGCAGCTATCTGGTCCCGGGTACGGACACGGCCGCCGTCGTGGATCCCCCAGCGCGACATCGACCGAGTGCTCTCAGCGGCTGCACGGCACGGCGTCCGCATCACGCTCGTCGCCGAATTGGTGGTCCTGTTGGACGACGACTTCGGGGCGGCCGAGGACGCGGGGCTGGTGACGAAGGGATCGTGCGCGGCGCATATCGCGCCCGGGGGTGCTTCCATGCGCTCGTGCGCCTCGCGCCCGCGCGCCTCGCGCCCCTACGCGGCGCCCCCTCGTGCCCGTACGGCAGCCGGGGGCCGTAACCCGTTCGGGTTCACGCCGTGGTGCCTGCCACCGCCTCACCGCCCGCGGCCGCCACCGGCCGGGTCTCCGGCAGCAACGCGAAACAGCCCAGGCTCACCAGCGCCACCGCCGTCAGATAGGCGGCGACGCCCCAGGGCGGTCCCACCCCGTCCGACGCGGCCGTTGCCACGACCGGGGTGAGCGCACCGCCCAGAACGCCCCCCAGGTTGTAGCCGACGGCAGCACCCGTGCACCGCACCCGTGCCTCGTACAACTCGGGGAGATACGCCGCCACGACCGAGAACATGACGATGAAGGCCAGCAGCGCGCCGAGGACGCCCAGGAACATGAGCAACGGTTCGCCCGTGCCGAGCAACGAGATCAGCGGGAACATCCACAGCGCCGAAGCGGCGCACCCGGCCAGGCACATGAGCCGCCGCCCGTAGCGGTCGCCGAGCGCCGCCAAGAATGGCGTGCATACCCCCTTGACGGCCACCGCGGCCATGATGCACCCCAGCATGACGGTCCGGCTCACCCCCAGCCGCTCCGTCGCGTAGGCGAGGGACCACGTCGTCACGGCATAGAAGACGGCGTACCCGACGGCGAGCGCCCCGGCCGTCAGCAGCACCAACCGCCAATGATCACGGAGCACTTCGGCGAGCGGGGCACGGGAACGCGCACCTCGTTCCGCCAGTTCCTCGAACTGCGGGCTCTCGGCGAGCGAGGCGCGCAGCAGCAGCCCGGCCAGCGCCAGCAGACCGGCCGCCCAGAACGGCACCCGCCAGCCCCAGGAGCGGAACTCCGCGTCCGTGAGCAGGGCGGACAGCGCCAGCATCACCCCGTTCGCCAGCAGAAAGCCCACCGGCGGGCCCATCTGCGGAAAACTCGACCACAGGGCGCGCCGCCGCTCGGGCGCGTGCTCGACGGCCAGCAGCACCGCGCCGCCCCACTCGCCGCCCAGCCCCAGACCCTGCAGAAAGCGCAGGGCGATCAGCAGCACGGGAGCGGCGGTGCCGATCGAGGCGTACGACGGGACGCATCCGACGCTCACGGTCGCGATGCCCGTGAGAAGGAGGGACGCGACGAGAACGGGCCGCCGACCGTGACGGTCCCCGATGTGCCCGAACAAGACCGAGCCCAAAGGGCGGGACACGAACCCGACGGCGAACGTCCCGAAGGCCGCCAGCGTGCCCGCCAGTGGGGAGAATGCCGGGAAGAACAGCGGTCCCAGGACCAGGGCCGCGGCCGTGCCGTAGACGAAGAAGTCGTAGAACTCGATGGCCGTGCCTGCCAGCGACGCGGCTGCCAGACGCCGCATCGACGGTCTCGCCGGTGCCTTCCCCGGGTGGTCCGGCGCAGGCGTGTCCGACGCGGGGCCGGCTGCGGGCGCAGGCGTGTCCGATGCGGGGCCGGCTGCGGGCGCAGGCGTGTCCGATGCGGGGCCGGCTGCGGGCGCAGGCGTGTCCGACGCGGGGCCGGCTGCTGTGCGGTGATCATCCACGCTGCGCCCAACGAGGCGCCGACCGGACCGGTTACCGGGCGCGCGGAGGCACGGGCGCCGGCCGGTGTCCGCCCGGCGCCCGTGCCGTCTCCCCGACCCGGGACGGGGGCCCGCGCGGTCAGTAGGTGACCGTGATTCGGCGCGCCGGGCCGTCGACGCGAATGCGGCCGCCGTACGGGATGACCTGCTGCGGATCCGTGTGTCCCAGGTCCACGTCGAAGACCGCCATGGTCTCCGGGGCGTACGCCTCGAGCGCCCGCAGGACCGCCGCGCGCTGCTCGCGCGCGTAACCCGCCTTCGTCTCCGGGTCGTTCCTCTTCTCCAGTGACCAGGCCTTGGCGCGCCCCATCAGCAGCGCGGGGAACCGCTGGAGGAGGCCCCTCTCGCCCATGGCGCGGAGAATGCCGAAGACCTCCTCCGCTGCGGGCAGTTCCTCAGAGGTCTCCAGGAAGAGGACGCAGCCGTCGTAGGCGGCGGTGTCCCGCTGGATCTCGCGGCCGGCCGTCAGCATCCGGGAGAGGGTTTCGAGGTTGCCTCCCCAGCTCGCGCCCTCGACGATCGGCTCAGGCCGATGCCACCACCAGCTGTCGCACGGCCGTAGCAGCGGCTCGGCGGCGAAGGTCTGCGGGTCGGCCCAGTCGGTCACCTCGTCCCCGTACCGGTCCACCGGAGTCAGGTCGTACGGCCCGGAGGTGAACAGCGCGGCGCGCAGCGAGCCGGCGGTCAGCGGGTGCATCGCCCCGGGGCGGCCCAGTTCCGTCATCACGCTCGCGCCGTGGTAGCCGACGATGCCGCTGTTCCACAGAAAGGCGAGCAGATTGGTGTTGTCGCTGAATCCGAAGAACGGCTTGGGGTGGGCGCTCAGCAGCGCGCGGTCGAGCAGCGGCAGCACGGAGATCTGGTCGTCGCCGCCGATGCTGGCCATGACGGCGGCGACGGACGCATCGCCGAAAGCCGCATGGATGTCGTCCGCCCGCTGCCGCGGCGTGGAGTTCATGCGGCGCGTGCCCGGATACTCCACCGGCACGAGCCCGAAGTCCTTCTCCAGCCGCTCGAGGCCGAGTTCGTACGGCAGCGGCAGCACGCCGGGCAGGCCCGAGGACGGCGAGATGACGGCGATACGGTCGCCGGGGCGGGGCTTCGGCGGGTACGCGAGGGTCGGCATCACCGGAGAATAGCCACGCCGGAACGGGGGTGGCATCCGGTTTCCGGCGTGGTCACCCAGGGACGCCGCGGACGCCGGACGTCCGCGGGCCGGGGGCGAGAGCGGGGCTCGTACCGCCGACGGCCCCGGCCCCCGCGGCGCGGTCCTACCAGCCGCGCTTGCGCCAGTCCGGCAGGTTGGGGCGCTCGGCACCGAGCGTGGTGTCGTTGCCGTGCCCGGGGTAGACCCAGGTCTCGTCCGGGAGTTGGTCGAAGAGCTTGGTCTCCACGTCGTGGAGGAGGCTGGCGAACGCCTCCGGGTCGTCGTGGGTGTTGCCGACACCACCCGGGAACAGGCAGTCGCCGGTGAAGACATGCGCATGACCGTGCGGGTCGTCGTAGATCAGGGCGATGCTGCCCGGTGTGTGCCCGACCAGATGGCGCGCCGTCAGCTCGACCCTGCCGACGCGGATGATATCGCCGTCGTCGACCAGGACGTCCGTCTCCACGGGAATGCCCACCGCATCGTGGCGGCCCGCGTAGGTCCGCGCGCCGGTGGCCTCCACGACCTCGGCCAGGGCCTGCCAGTGGTCGCCGTGCCGGTGGGTGGTGACGACGGAGGCGATGCCGCCGTCCCCGATGAGATTCAGCAGGGTCCGCGGCTCGTTCGCCGCATCGATGAGCAACTGCACGTCCGTGGCGCGACAGCGCAGCAGATAGGCATTGTTCTCCATGGGGCCCACGGCCACCTTGGAGATCATCAGGTCCGTGAGCTCGTGCACATCCGCGGGTCCGCCGACCGTCACCACTCCGCTGTAGGTCATGTCGTCAGCCTAGTGGGGGAAGGGCGGGCAGGGCCGAGCCGCCCGCGTCGAGAGCGGCGCCGTCCGAGCGGCCCGTGAGCCAGCCGAGCAGGGCGGCCGGGGATCCGCTGACGATGGTCGGCTCACCGGCCTCACCGGCCTCACCGGCGTCAGGGGCGGCACCGGAGTCGTCGGCCTCATCCGTCCCACCGGACCCTCCCGCCCCGCGGCCCGTACGCCACGAACGGCCGTCATCGACGCGGATGACGAGGGCGGGGACGTCCGCGCGGCCTGCGAAACGCTCCCCTGCCACGTACTCCAGGTCGCGGTCGACGAACGAGGCCGGCAGGTCCGCGACGGTGCAGCCGGCACCGAGATCGACGTGGTGCAGTTCGACCTCGATCAGGCGGCGGAAGGGGACCCGTGCAGCGACGTCGGTGACGCCGTTGCGGAGCTCGACCGTCCGCGGCCACGCCGCGGAATGAAGTGCGGCGGCTTCGTTGTTGAAACGTTCCGCACTGGCGGCCAGGTCCTGGATCTGGGTACCGAGGGGGCGGGGTGCGTCGCGCTCGATGTCCGCGGTCCGGCTCTCGGCGCTCGCGTACATCGGTACGTGGGTGCCGGTGCGAGCCGCGGTGAGGACATTGAGCAGCGCATCCGCGTTCCGGGCGATATGGGCGAGCACATGGCCGCGTGTCCAGCCGGTGAGCCGGGAGGGCTCGCGGAGGGCCGCGTCGTCGAGCCCGCGAGCGGTGACGAGCAGGCGGTCGGTGGCCTCCCGCACGGCGGCCATGTCCTTGATGGGGTCGATCCCATGATCGGTCATGGGCCGACGCTATCGCCGCCACACGTTCGGGTGAAGGAGGGCCAACGGCGACCTAAATCGAATGTGCGTGCTATAAGCTCGATCCGGTATCAGGAAGACGTCGCCGTGGCGTCCCCCATACGCTTGACCGGGGGTGCGGCGCATCTCCGCTTCTCTCAAGAAAGGTCCCGACCGGCGTGGCCGACCGTCTCATCGTCCGTGGCGCTCGCGAGCACAACCTGAGGAATGTCTCGCTCGACCTGCCCCGGGACTCCCTCATCGTCTTCACGGGCCTGTCGGGCTCCGGCAAGTCCTCCCTCGCGTTCGACACGATCTTCGCCGAGGGGCAGCGGCGGTACGTCGAGTCCCTCTCCTCGTACGCCCGGCAGTTCCTCGGCCAGATGGACAAGCCCGATGTCGACTTCATCGAGGGCCTGTCCCCGGCGGTCTCCATCGACCAGAAGTCGACCTCGCGCAATCCGCGCTCGACGGTCGGCACGATCACGGAGGTCTACGACTACCTCCGGCTGCTCTTCGCCCGTATCGGCAAGCCGCACTGCCCCGCGTGCGGCCGTCCCATCTCGCGGCAGTCGCCGCAGGCGATCGTCGACAAGGTGCTGGGTCTGGAGGCGGGCAGCCGCTTCCAGGTCCTCTCGCCGCTGGTGCGCGAGCGCAAGGGCGAGTTCGTCGACCTCTTCTCCGACCTCCAGACCAAGGGCTACAGCCGGGCGCGCGTCGACGGGACGACGATCCAGCTCGCCGACCCGCCGAAGCTGAAGAAGCAGGAGAAGCACACCATCGAGGTGGTGGTCGACCGCCTCACCGTCAAGGAGAGCGCCAAGCGGCGGCTCACGGACTCCGTCGAGACCGCGCTCGGGCTCTCCGGCGGCATGGTCATCCTCGACTTCGTCGACCTCGACGAGGAGGACCCGCAGCGCGAGCGGATGTTCTCCGAGCACCTCTACTGCCCGTACGACGACCTGTCTTTCGAGGAGCTGGAGCCGCGGTCCTTCTCCTTCAACTCGCCCTTCGGTGCCTGCCCCGACTGCACCGGTATCGGCACACGCATGGAGGTCGACCCCGAGCTGATCGTCCCCGACCCGGAGAAGTCCCTCGACGAGGGCGCCATCCACCCCTGGTCGCACGGTCACACCAAGGACTACTTCTCCCGGCTCGTCGGCGCGCTCGCCGGTGAGTTGGGCTTCCGCACCGACATCCCGTGGGAGGGGTTGCCGCAGCGTGCCCGGAAGGCCCTCCTCAATGGGCACCGGACACAGATCGAGGTGCGCTACCGCAATCGCTACGGGCGGGAGCGCGCGTACACCACCTCGTTCGAAGGCGCCGTGCCCTTCGTGAAGCGGCGTCACTCGGAGGCGGAGAGCGACAGCAGCCGGGAGCGCTTCGAGGGCTATATGCGCGAGGTGCCCTGCCCGACCTGTGAGGGCACGCGGCTCAAGCCGATCGTCCTGGCGGTCACCCTGCAAGGGAAGTCGATCGCCGAGGTCGCCGCGATGTCCATCAGCGACTGCGCCGACTTCCTGCGGGACATGAAGCTCTCGGCACGGGAGAAGACGATCGCCGAGCGGGTTCTGAAGGAGGTCAACGAGCGGCTCCGCTTCCTGGTGGACGTCGGCCTCGACTATCTGTCCCTGAACCGTGCCGCCGGCACGCTCTCGGGCGGCGAGGCCCAGCGCATCCGGCTGGCGACGCAGATCGGCTCCGGCCTCGTCGGCGTGCTCTACGTGCTGGACGAGCCGTCGATCGGACTCCACCAGCGCGACAACCACCGCCTGATCGAGACGCTCGTACGCCTGCGGGACCTCGGGAACACACTGATCGTCGTCGAGCACGACGAGGACACCATCAAGACGTCGGACTGGGTTGTGGACATCGGCCCAGGGGCGGGCGAGCACGGTGGCAAGGTCGTGCACAGCGGGCCCCTGAAGGAACTGCTGGACAACGAGAAGTCGGTGACCGGGCAGTACCTGGCCGGGCGCAAGGCGATCCCGACGCCGGACATCCGGCGGCCGGTCAACGGCACGAAGCACCTCACCGTGCGAGGCGCCCGGGAGAACAACCTGCAGGACATCGACGTGTCCTTCCCGCTCGGCGTCTTCACCGCCGTGACCGGGGTGTCGGGTTCCGGCAAGTCGACGCTCGTCAACGACATCCTTTACACGCACCTGGCGCGCGAGCTGCAGGGCGCGAGGACGGTGCCGGGGCGCCACACCCGTGTCGACGGGGACGACCTCGTCGACAAGGTGGTGCACGTCGACCAGTCGCCCATCGGCCGCACGCCCCGGTCCAACCCCGCCACGTACACCGGCGTCTTCGACCACGTCCGCAAGCTCTTCGCGGAGACGATGGAGGCGAAGGTGCGCGGCTATCTGCCGGGCCGCTTCTCCTTCAACGTCAAGGGCGGCCGCTGCGAGAACTGCTCGGGCGACGGCACCATCAAGATCGAGATGAACTTCCTCCCGGACGTGTACGTCCCGTGCGAGGTCTGCCACGGCGCCCGTTACAACCGGGAGACCCTGGAGGTCCACTACAAGGGCAAGTCCATCGCCGAGGTGCTGGACATGCCGATCGAGGAGGCGCTCGACTTCTTCGAGGCGGTGCCCACGATCTCACGTCATCTGCGGACCCTGAACGAGGTCGGGCTCGGCTACGTCCGCCTCGGCCAGCCCGCACCGACGCTCTCCGGCGGTGAGGCGCAGCGTGTGAAGCTCGCCAGCGAACTTCAGAAGCGTTCCACGGGCCGGACGGTCTACGTCCTGGACGAGCCCACGACCGGTCTGCACTTCGAGGACATCAGCAAGCTGATCAACGTTCTGTCGGGACTGGTCGACAAGGGCAACACCGTGATCGTCATCGAGCACAACCTCGATGTGATCAAGACGGCCGACTGGATCGTCGACATGGGGCCGGAGGGCGGCAGCGGCGGTGGCCTGGTGGTCGCCGAGGGTACGCCGGAGCAGGTCGCGGCGGTCCCCGCGAGCCACACCGGCAAGTTCCTCCGGGATCTGCTGGGGGAGCGGGTCAGCGACGCGGTTCCGCAGCAGCGCTCGGCGAAGCCGAAGAAGGCGGCGGCGAAAAAGGTCTCGGCCGCGAAGGCGTCGTCGGCCAGGACGAAGGCGGTGAACGCGACCGCCACGGGCGAGAAGCGGGCCGCCACGAAGAAGACAGCCGGAACGAGAAAGTCGTCGGCGCGCACGCGCCGCGCCTGACGCGCGGGGAGGGGCGCGGAGTCCAGCCGGCCCTCCAGGACCGAACCAGCCGGCCCGGACCCCGTCGGCGGTCCGGGCTGACGGGCCCGGGGCGGAGCGGGCCGAACGTCCCCTCGGTGCGGAGCGAGCCGAATGCCGCCCGGGGCTGGGGGCAGAGCGGAACGGTCCCCGGGGAGGGCGAAACCGTCCTGGGGTAGAGCGGAACCGTCTCCAGGGGCGGCGGAACGCCCGGCGTACAGCGGAAACCGTCCCCCGGGGAGGGCGAAACCGTCTCAGGGGTGGAACGGAACCGTCTCCGAGGGTGAGCGGACCGCCCGGGGAGGGCGGGACGGTCTCAGGGGCAGAGTGGAACCGTCCCCGGGGTGAGCGGAACGCCCGGGGGAGAGCGGAACGTCCCCGGGGGAGCAGAACCGTCATGGGAGCAGAACCGTCATCCCGGGGCAGAGCGGCCGGGCGTCGGCCTCCACTCACCGACGTCCCCCGCGTGGGCTGAGCCGTCCGTGCGCCGGCGCCGTCAGAGCTCCGACGCGTACGGCGGTTCCGCGCCCGCGCGGGAGCAGGTGATCGCGGCCGCGCGCGCCGCGAAGCCGAGGATGTCCTTCCACTCCTCCTCGCCCAGGCGCGACAGCGCGCCCGGCACGAAGGCGTCGTGTTCGCCGAGACGGTGGAGCAGCGCCGCGTTCACCGTGTCGCCCGCGCCGATCGTGTCGACCACGTCCACCTTTTCGCCCGGCACCGTGTACTCCCCGCCGTCGCGGGTTCGTACCCGCAGCCCGTCGCCCCCGTGCGTGAGCACCACCGCGGACGGCCCGGCCGCGAGCCACTCCCTCGGGGTACCGCCGAGCCAGTCCGCGTCCTCCTCCGACAGCTTCAGCAACGCGGTGTGCGGCAGCCAGGACCGGAAGCGGGCCCGGTACGCGTCCGCGTCCGGAATGAGGGACGCCCGGATGTTGGGGTCCAGCGCCGTGAAGATCCCGCGTCCGGCCTCGCGCCGCATCAGCTCCTCGTAGGCACTCGCGCCCGGCTCCAGCATCAGCGAGCACGTGCCGAACGACACCGCGCGCGTCGACTCGGGCAGCGCGCCCGGCAGGTCGAAGAGCCGGTCGGCCGTGCCCTCGACGTAGAAGCCGTAGCCCGCCGAGCCGTCGGTGCCGATCGCGGCCACTGCCAGCGTCGTCGGCTCCGGGCCCCGCTGAACCAGGGAGACGTCCACCCCATCCGTGGTCAGTCCGCTCAGCAGGGAACCCCCGAACACATCCGTCGAGACCCGCGAGCAGAATGCGACCGAGGAGCCGAGGCGCCCCAGGGCAACGGCCGTGTTGTACGGGCCGCCACCGCGTCGCGGCAGCAGGGCGGGCATACCACCGCCCCCGGCCGCCGCGGCCGGCCCGCTCCCGGGATCCGTCACCGGGCCGACGCCCGCCCCTGCGGCGGGAACCAGATCTATCAGCGCCTCTCCCGCTATGACGATCACCAGCCGGTCCTCCCTCTGCCTCTGCCCTGTGCACAGTCCTGCAGCTCACCGCGGTGAGCACGTGGCGTCGAGTCTGTCAGCAGGTAGGGTCGGGCCGCAGCACGGTCCCGACCTGTGAAACACGCTGGAGGGCGACATCGCCATACGCCTTCCCGGAGCGCTGCGGGGAACGGCCTCCGCGCGCCCGCTGTGGTGGGAGAGCCGCCGCGCCATGCTGTTCGACGTCGGCGTGGCGCTGAGCTGTGTTCTCGTCCCCGCCATGGTCATGGTCTACGACCACCCCTGGGGCATCCCGCCCGCCGTCCTCTTCGGCATGACGGTCGTGATGGGGCTCGCGACCCTCGTACGGCGCCACCGCCCCGTGGAGCTGTGTGCGGTCGCCGTCCTCCTCATCCCGCTGGGGCTCACCTTTCCCGTACTGCCGGTGGGCCTGTACTCGCTGGCCAAGTACGGGCGCAGGCGCCGCACGCTGCTGCTGACCGTCCTGGCGGCCGCTGCGGCCGTCCTCGCCACCGCGGTGTTCGTCCACCCCGTCGACGGTGTGCCCGGCTCACTGGTGAACGGACTCGGCCTCTTCATTGCCGTACCGGCACTGGCCGGGATGTATGCGGGAACGCGCCGCCAGATGCTGGAGGGCCTGCGCGAGAAGGCGGAGCGGCTGGAGCGCGAGCAGGTCTTGCTCGGCCGGCAGGCGCGCATGGCGGAGCGGACCCGTATCGCGCGCGAGATGCACGATGTGGTCGCCCACCGGGTGAGCCTGATGGTGATCCACTCCGGGGCCCTCGAAGTCTCGGTGGAGGACCGGAAGACCGCGGAGACCGCCGAACTCATCGGCGAGATCGGCCGCCAGGCGCTCGACGAACTGCGGCAGGTGCTGGGGGTGCTGCGCACCACGGACGCGGACGAGGACGACGCGCCGCGCTCCCCGCAGCCGACGCTGGAGGACCTGACGGCGCTGGTGGAGCAGTCGCGCGGCACCGGTATGCGGGTCGACCTGGAGCGGTCCGGCACCTCCCGCCCGCTGGACCTGGCGGCGGAGCGCACTGTGTACCGCCTCGTCCAGGAAGCGCTGACCAATGTGCTCAAGCACGCGGGAGGGGCCTCGGCCCGCGTACACCTCCGCTACGCGGCCGACGCGCTCCATCTCACCGTCGAGAACGACGTGCCGCCCAGGGTCCCTGGCCCCCGCCTCCCCAGCGGCGGCAACGGACTGGTGGGGTTGCGGGAGCGCGTCACGGTCCTGGGCGGATCGTTCGAGGCCGGCCCACGGGACGACGGCGGCTTCCGGGTCTCAGCCGTCATCCCCTCGAAAAAAGGAACACCGCCATGAGCATCCGCCTTCTGCTCGCGGACGACGAGGACCTCGTCCGGACCGGCCTGGCCATGATCCTCCGGGCCGACCCGGAGATCAGCCTGGTCGCCGAGGCCCGGGACGGGGCCGAGGCGGTGCATCTGACCCGAGCCCACCGGCCCGATGTCGTGCTCATGGACATCCGCATGCCGGCCATGGACGGGCTGCGCGCGACCCGGGAGATCACGCAACTCCCGGATGCCCCCAAGGTGGTGGTGCTCACGACGTTCGACATGGACGAGTACGTGCACGCCGCCCTGCAGGCCGGTGCGATGGGTTTCCTCCTCAAGAACACCCGTCCCCGCGACCTCACACAGGCGGTGAAGACCGTCCACGACGGGGACGCGCTGCTCGCTCCCTCGGTGACCCGCCGCCTGATCTCGACGTTCGCCGCGCGCGAGACGTCGAGGGAGGCGGACGCGCGAAGCCGTACCTCCGCGCTGACAGAGCGGGAGCGTGAGGTGCTCCGCCTCGTGGGCGACGGCCAGTCCAACGCCGAGATCGGCGCCCGGCTGCATTTGAGCGAGGCCACGGTGAAGACGCACATGACGCGGCTACTGGCCAAGTTGCAGTGCGCCAACCGCGTTCAGGCGGCGATCCTCGCCCACGACGCGGGGCTGCTGCGGACCTAGGCCAGGACGCCGGCCTTTCTGATGCCGGGCCTTTCTGATACCGGGCTTCCCAATGCCGAGCTTTCCTGATGCCGGGCCCTTCTTGTGCCGGGCTTTCCGGATGCCGGTCTCCGGACGCCCGGGGCGGACTGAGCGCGGGCCGGGCCCGTCAGTGACCCGGCCCCGTCCCGTTCAGGCGTCGCGCCGGCTCAGCGCCCACACCGCACCCGCCATCGCGGCCACGGCCCAGGCGCACAGCACCCCGTAACCGGTCCATGTCCCGAGTCCGTCCACCGTCTGCCCGACCCGTGTGACCGGCCAGCCAGCGCTCGGCGGCGCGACGCCGGGCAGGTACGCCGTGGCCCGGCGCAGCGGTGTGGGGGCGATGAGGACCGGCACGAGGAGGATCAGGGTGAACATCGCCACCACCCCTCCGGTGGTGCTCCGCAGCATCGTCGCCACACCGAGCCCGAGAACGGCGAGCGCACCGAGGTAGAGCCCCGCCCCGACCAGAGCCCGCAGGACGTCCGGATCCAGGACCGACCCGGACACCTCCGGTACCGACACGCGGACGACGGCGAATGCGGCGAAGCTCAGCAGTACCCCGGCGGTCAGGACGACAAGCGCCAGCACCGCCGCCTTCGCCGCCAGCCAGCGGGCCCGCCACGGTACGGCGGTGAGCGAGGAGCGGATCGTCCCCGTGCTGTACTCGCTGCCGACGGCAGTGACGGCCAGGACCACGACCGCGAGCTGGCCGGGCACCAGTCCGAACTGGCTGTGGGTCACCAGCCATTCGACCGGGAGCGGGCCGCGCGGCTTCTCGTCGACCGCGACGAGCCCGGCGACGCCGAGGATCGGGAGGGCGAGGGCGAACAGGCACCACGTCGTGGTGTTCACCGTACGGAACTTGATCCATTCCGAGAGGATCAGACGGGACATCGGACAGACCTGCCTCGAGGGGGATGGACGGAACGGTGGCCGGGAGTGGATGGGGGAGGGGGTGGGCGTTCAGGCCGGCCCCGGCTTGCTGGGGCGGTACTCCACGCTGTGCTCGGTGCGTTCCATGAACGCTGTCTCCAGTGACGCCCGCTGCGGGGAGAGCTCGTGCACTTCGGCTCCGCAGCGGGACGCGATCGACGCGATGTGCGCGGACTCCAGCCCGTTCACGAGCAGCGCGCCTTCGACGTCGGCGGTGACCTGCCCGCCCGCCTCGCGCAGCCGGGCCGCGAGCTGAATGGCCTGCGGGGAGCGGACCTTGACCGTGCCCTGCGAACCGGCCTCGATGAAGTCGCCTACACCGGCGTCGGCGATGAGACGGCCGCGGCCGATCACCACGAGGTGGTCCGCCGTCACCTCCATCTCGCTCATCAGATGGCTGGAGACGAACACCGTGCGGCCCTCTGCGGCCAGTGCCTTCATCAGATTCCTGATCCACCGCACGCCCTCCGGGTCGAGGCCGTTGACCGGCTCGTCCAGCAGGAGGACGGGCGGGTCGCCGAGGAGGGCGGTGGCGATGCCGAGCCGCTGTCCCATCCCGAGGGAGAAGCCGCCCACCCGCTGCCGTGCGACGCTCGTGAGCCCGGTGATCTCCAGGACCTCGTCGACGCGGCGGCGCGTGATCCCGTTGCTGCTCGCGAGCCCCAGGAGGTGGCCGTACGCGGTGCGGCCGGGGTGTACGGCCTTGGAGTCGAGCACCGCGCCGACCTCGCGCAGCGGATACCGCAGTGCGTGGAAGGGGCGGCCCTGGACGAGTGCCCGGCCCGCGTCCGCGCGGTCGAGGCCCAGGAACAGCCGCATGGTCGTCGACTTGCCCGCGCCGTTCGGCCCGAGGAAGCCGGTGACCCGGCCGGGGCGGACCGTGAACGACAGATCCTCCACAGCTCCCTTCCCGCCGTAGAACTTGGTCAGGCCCCGGGCCTCCAGCATCGCTGCGCTCAACACGCGCTCCCTTCCTCGGGTCCGGAAGCGGCTGTTCGCGTCCGGACCGGGAGCACCGTAGGCAGGCGGAGGTTCCTGCCGGGACGCCCGGAAGTCGACGGTTCGTTCATCCGTTGGTCGGGATCCGAGTCCGTCCGAGGGACGACGGGGGAGCTCGGGCCGGGCACTCGCGGGCCTGCCCGTGCGTGGGTACGCACGCACGCGTGCCCGGGAGGCGAGCCCGCGTAAAGCCTGTCGTGCGAACCGCGCCGGCGCCCCGTATCAGCCCCAGTTCCAGCCGATCCCCAGCAGCCCCGGCCGCACGCGCTGCTCGACCAGATGCACCGTGCGGTTCAGCCTGCTCAGTGCCAGTTCCTGCCGGCCGGTGCGGGGTGCCCCCGCCGACGTCTGGGCGAAGCGGTGGCAGCGGACCGGCAGCGCCGCGTCGTCGAACCGCACCTGCAGCATGTACTGACCGTCGGCGAGCGTGAAGCCACGGACGTGCTCGGTGCTCGTCCCGCCCGTGCCGTCCTCGAAGCCGTACCCGAAGACGAAGGTCTCCCCGGACCGCAGCCGGGTTTCGAACAGCAGCTCCGCGACCATGACGCCCGACCCGGCGTGCCAACGCACCCGCCCCACCCGACAGTTCTCGGTCGCGTGTACGGCCACGTGCTCGCGGGCCCATCCCGCGTCGCCGTAGTGGATGGCGAGGTAACGGTCCACCCCCTCCCGGTGCGCGCGTACGACCTGCTGGGAGTTGCGCGTGAGCAGTTCGCGCCGCGGACCGAGGCGTACGCGCTCGTGGTGGGCGACGGTGTGCAGTCCGCCGTCCACCGGTGATCCGAGCGCGGCGAGGATCCGCTCGAGCTCCGAGGAGGACTCTTTCAGCGTGCGGTACGAGCGGGCCGCCGGCCGCTCAGGGCCCCCGCACCGCCCGGACGCCGGTTCGAGCAGCCGTGCCAGCGAACGCGCCGGAAGGTCGAGCACTTCCTCCAGTACGCGGACCGCGCGCAGCGACTCGGGCCGCTGCGGGCGCCTCGCTCCCTGCTGCCAGTAACTCAGGCTTGTCACACCGATCGTGACGCCGCGCTGGGCCAGCCGGTGCTTTACGCGGTGCAGTGGCAGCCCGCGAACCGACAATGCCGTGCGCAGGGCGAGCGGGAACGGACCGGTGGCCAGGGCCTGTTCCAGCTCGCGTTCGGCCGCGCTCCGCTGCGCATGGCTCTGCGAGCTGCTCTGCGCCATGGGTTCCACCCTTCGGTGCGTCCCTGGCGCAGCGATGCGCGGGCGCGCGGTGAATGTTCACAACCGGGTGCGCCCCTGCACGCGGTACTGACGAGCCTGTCGCAGCTCGCCGTAGCTCTGATGTTCACATCCGGCCAGTGCCGTTCACACCCCTGCGCCCCCCCGGATTCGCACCCGTTGACCCACGCCGGACATTGCGTCCGATGCTCCTGCTCGGCGTCCGGACGCGCTCCTCCCTCCACCCCACACCTTCAGGAGGATCGCGATGTCCACTGCTGTTCCACGACTCCGCCGGGCTCGGCCGCCCGGTCGCAGACGGCTCACCCGGGCCGTTCTCGTCACCGCTGCGGCCGCGCTGGTCCCTGTCATCGCTCCGCCGGCCGCTGCGGCGAGCACACTGGCACACCTGCCGGAACCACGGCCACCGGGCGGGTGCCGCTCTCGTCGTCGCGGCCGCGCTCATCGGCTTCGCGCCGCCGGCCCAGGTCCACACCGCGCCAGGCCGGAGCATCCGCCCCTCCGCGCCCCTCCGCACCCGCGGCCGGGAGCACTGAAGCGCGCTCGACGCCGCGCGTGCGCCGGAGATGCTGGACACGCTCTCCCGTTTCTTCGCTCACGCCGGTACGCGCACCGGTACGCAGCGTGGGTTCACACACCGGTGCGCCCCCCGGCTCCCTCCCCGTCTTTCCCTGGCCGGGTAGGGAGCCCGCACCCGAGCCCGCGCCGTGGGCACCCCGCGTTGTATCCGCGCCCCGCGCCCGTCCACCCCCGCACGCCCCGCGCCCTGTCCACCCCCGCACACCCGCGTCGTATCCACGCCCGCGCGCACCCTGCCTTCCGCACACCCTGCCCCCCGCTCACCCACCCGCGTCCACGCGCCGTCCCGCCGGCGCGCGCCCCCTGAATCCCACAACTCCCACCGGCCACGCACGCCCCTTCCTCTCCCGGCCGCCCGTCGCCAGTCCGTCACCTCCCGTCGTCTCTCAACGTCCGCCGCACGCGACCCGCTGTCATCCCACGCCAGTAGGGTGAGTGACATGGCCGACCCCAGCAGCTACCGACCCAAGCCGGGACAGATCCCCGACTCGCCGGGGGTCTACCGATTCCGCGACGCACACCGCCGCGTGATCTACGTCGGGAAGGCGAAGAGCCTCCGCCAGCGGCTCTCCTCCTACTTCCAGGACCTCGCCGGTCTGCACCCGCGCACCCGCACCATGGTCACCACCGCTGCCTCGGTCGAATGGACCGTCGTCTCGACCGAGGTCGAGGCGCTGCAGCTCGAGTACTCCTGGATCAAGGAGTTCGACCCGCGGTTCAACGTCAAGTACCGCGACGACAAGAGCTATCCGTCCCTCGCCGTGACCCTGGGCGAGGAGTTCCCCCGAGTCCAGGTGATGCGCGGGACCAAGCGCAAGGGCGTGCGCTACTTCGGCCCGTACGCCCACGCCTGGGCGATCCGCGAGACGGTCGACCTGATGCTGCGCGTCTTTCCCGTACGCACCTGCTCCGCGGGGGTGTTCAAGCGCTCGCACCAGATCGGCCGTCCCTGCCTCCTCGGCTACATCGGCAAGTGCTCCGCCCCCTGCGTCGGCCGGGTCAGCCCCGAGGAGCACCGTGAACTGGCCGAGGAGTTCTGCGACTTCATGGCCGGCCGCACCGGAACGTATCTGCGTCGCCTCGAGAAGCAGATGCACGAGGCGTCCGAGGAGATGGAGTACGAGAAGGCGGCCCGCCTCCGGGACGACATCGAGGCCCTGCGCCGTGCGATGGAGAAGAACGCCGTCGTGCTCGCCGACGCCACCGACGCCGACCTCATTGCGGTCGCCGAGGACGAACTCGAGGCCGCCGTCCAGATCTTCCACGTCCGCGGCGGCCGGGTGCGCGGTCAGCGCGGCTGGGTCACCGACAAGGTGGAGGCCGTCGACACGGCGGGGCTCGTCGAGCACGCCCTCCAGCAACTCTACGGCGAGGAGACCGGCGAAGGCGTTCCCCGCGAGGTGCTGGTCCCCGCGCTGCCCGACCCCGTGGAGCCCATCGCGCAGTGGCTCACCGAGCACCGCGGGGCAGGCGTCAGCCTGCGCATCCCGCAGCGCGGCGACAAGAAGGACCTCATGGCGACGGTGCAGCGCAACGCCCAACAGGCGCTCGCGCTGCACAAGACCAGGCGCGCCTCGGACCTCACCACCCGCTCCCGCGCGCTGGAGGAGATCGCCGAGGCCCTGGAGCTGGACTCGGCGCCCCTGCGCATCGAGTGCTACGACATCTCCCACCTCCAGGGTCAGGACGTCGTGGGCTCCATGGTCGTCTTCGAGGACGGCCTCGCCCGCAAGAGCGAGTACCGGCGGTTCCAGATCAAGGGACGAGTCGGGGACGAGCAGGTCTGGCACGGCGAGGGCCAGGACGACGTACGGTCCATGCACGAGGTCATCAGCCGGCGGTTCCGCCGTTACCTGCTGGAAAAGCAAAAGACGGGCGAGTGGGACGAGGAGCCGGGCGGTGAGGTCGGCGCGGATGACGAGGGCGTGCCCGGCGGGCCCGTCGACCCCGAGACCGGCAAGCCGCGCCGGTTCGCCTACCCTCCGCAGCTCGTGGTCGTCGACGGCGGCAAGCCGCAGGTCATGGCGGCGCAGCGGGCCCTGGACGAGCTGGGCATCGACGATGTGGCCGTCTGCGGTCTCGCCAAGCGGCTCGAGGAGGTCTGGCTGCCGGAGCAGGACGACCCGGTCGTGCTGCCGCGCACCAGCGAAGGGCTCTACCTCCTGCAGAGGATCCGGGACGAGGCGCACCGGTTCGCCATCGCCTACCAGCGCGGCAAGCGCGGGAAGCGGATGAAGGCCGGACCGCTGAACTCCGTCCCGGGGCTGGGCGAGTCCCGCCGCCAGGCGCTGCTCAAGCACTTCGGATCGCTGAAGCGCCTTCGCGCGGCGACCGTCGAGGAGATCTGCGAAGTGCCCGGCTTCGGGCGGAAGACGGCGCTGACGATCGTGGCCGCCCTGGCCGGGGCGGCGCCCGGCGCGCCCGCGGTGAACACCGCGACAGGAGAGATCATTGAGGATGAGGAGGCGGACGGGATCGCGTCCCGCGCATCCTCATCCTCATCCGAACAGGGGCAGGACAGATGACCGGCATCGACGGAGACGGAGCACAGGTGAGTACGGGTACGACGGCCGAGGGCGGCGGCGCCGATGCGGCGGCCATCCCCGAGCTGGTGATCATCTCCGGCATGTCCGGCGCGGGCCGCAGCACCGCCGCCAAGTGCCTGGAGGACCTGGGCTGGTTCGTCGTCGACAATCTGCCGCCCGCCCTCATCCCGACCATGGTGGACCTCGGGGCCCGCTCCCAGGGCAATGTCGCCCGGATCGCTGTCGTCGTGGACGTCCGCGGCCGCCGCTTCTTCGACAACCTCCGCGAATCCCTGGCCGCCCTGGACGCCAAGAGCGTCAAACGCCGGGTGATCTTCCTCGAGGCGTCGGACGAGGCCCTGGTCCGCCGCTTCGAATCCGTACGCCGTCCGCACCCCCTCCAGGGCTCCGGCCGCATCGTCGACGGTATCGCCGCCGAGCGCGAACTCCTGCGCGAGCTGCGCGGCGACGCCGACATCGTGATCGATACCTCCAGCCTCAACGTCCACGAGCTGCGGGCCAAGCTGGACGCCCAGTTCGCGGGTGAGGAGGAGCCGGAGCTGCGCGCCACGGTGATGTCGTTCGGCTACAAGTACGGCCTGCCCGTGGACGCCGACCTCGTCGTCGACTGCCGCTTCCTCCCCAACCCGCACTGGGTCCCGGAGCTGCGGCCCTTCACGGGCCTGAGTGCCGAGGTCGCCGCCTATGTGTTCAACCAGCCCGGTGCCAAGGAGTTCCTGGACCGCTATGCCGAGCTGCTCCAGCTCATCGCCACCGGCTACCGGCGCGAGGGCAAGCGGTACGTGACCATCGCCGTGGGCTGTACCGGCGGCAAGCACCGCAGCGTCGCCATGTCGGAGAAGCTCGCCGCCCGCCTCGCCGCCGAAGGCGTGGAGACCGTCGTCGTCCACCGCGACATGGGGCGCGAGTGACGCCCGGCAGGCCCTCGCGGCTGGGCCGCGTACGGCGGCTGGTTCCCGAGCGCAGGGCGGACGGAACCAGCCGCGGCCCGGCCCGCACCCCCGCCCGGACGTTCCGCAAGCGCGGCGCGCAGCCCAAGGTCGTCGCGCTCGGCGGCGGCCATGGCCTGTCCGCCTCGCTCGCCGCACTGCGTCGTATCACCGGCGATCTGACCGCCGTCGTCACCGTCGCCGACGACGGCGGCTCGAGCGGCCGGCTCCGCGACGAGCTGGGTGTGCTGCCGCCGGGCGATCTGCGCAAGGCGCTGGCCGCGCTGTGCGGCGACGACGAGTGGGGCCAGACCTGGGCCCGGGTCATCCAGCACCGCTTCGCGAGCGAGGGCGATCTGCACGGACACGCCGTCGGCAATCTGCTGATCGTCGCCCTCTGGGAGCAACTCGGCGACCACGTCCGGGCACTGGAGTGGGTGGGCAGGCTGCTCGGTGCGCACGGCAGGGTGCTGCCCATGTCCGCGGTCCCGCTGGAGCTGCAGGCGCTCGTCCGGGGCCACGACCCGAAGTTCCCCGACGAGGTCACGACCGTACGGGGCCAGGCCACGGTGGCGCTCACCCGCGGCGAGGTCCAGTCCGTCCACCTGGTGCCGAACGATCCGCCCGCCGTGCCCGAGGCCGTCGAGGCGGTCCTCGACGCCGACTGGGTGATCCTCGGCCCCGGCTCCTGGTTCTCGTCCGTGATCCCTCACCTTCTGGTGCCGCAGCTCCTCGACGCCCTCACCGAGACGAAGGCCCGGCGCGTACTGTCGCTGAACCTCGCGCCGCAGCCCGGCGAAACCGCGGGCTTCTCCCCGCAGCGTCATTTGGAGGTTTTGGCCCGACACGCCCCTAAACTCGCCTTCGACGTGGTGCTGGCCGACGAGGCCGCCGTCCCCGACCGGGACAGCCTGATCGACGCCGCTGAGCGGCTGGGCGGGACGGTCGAGCTGGCTCCGGTGGCCTCGGCCCAGAGCGTCTCCCGGGCCGGTGGCTCCGGGGGAAGCTCTCCGAGGCACGATCCGGAGCTGCTGGCGGCCGCGTACGACCGTATTTTTCGGATGCATGGAAGGATCGGCCCATGGCGATGACGGCAGCGGTGAAGGATGAAATCTCCCGGCTCCCCGTCACCCGTACCTGCTGCCGGAAGTCGGAGGTTTCGTCGGTCCTGCGCTTCGCGGGCGGACTGCACCTGGTCAGCGGCAGGATCGTGATCGAGGCCGAACTGGACACGGGCATCGCGGCCCGTCGGCTGCGCAAGGACATCCTCGAGATCTTCGGGCACGCATCCGACCTCGTGGTGATGGCTCCCGGCGGACTGCGCCGCGGCAGCCGCTACGTGGTGCGGGTCGTGGCCGGAGGGGACCAACTGGCCCGGCAGACCGGCCTGGTGGACGGACGCGGCCGGCCGATCCGCGGCCTGCCGCCGCAGGTGGTCTCCGGCGCCACGTGCGACGCCGAAGCGGCCTGGCGCGGCGCCTTCCTCGCGCACGGTTCCCTCACCGAGCCCGGTCGGTCCTCCTCACTGGAGGTCACCTGCCCTGGTCCTGAGGCCGCGCTGGCGCTGGTCGGCGCGGCACGGCGGCTCGGCATCGCCGCGAAGGCCCGCGAAGTGCGCGGCGTGGACCGGGTGGTCGTACGGGACGGGGACGCGATCGGCGCACTGCTGACCCGCCTCGGTGCGCACGAGTCCGTACTGGCGTGGGAGGAGCGGCGGATGCGCCGCGAGGTGCGCGCCACGGCCAACCGCCTGGCCAACTTCGACGACGCCAACCTGCGCCGCTCGGCGCGTGCGGCCGTCGCCGCCGGGGCCCGGGTGCAGCGGGCGCTGGAGATTCTCGGCGAGGACGTGCCGGAGCACTTGGCGGCCGCGGGACGGCTGCGCATGGAGCACAAGCAGGCGTCGCTGGAGGAGTTGGGGGCGCTCGCCGACCCGCCGCTCACCAAGGACGCCGTGGCGGGCCGTATCCGCCGCCTGCTCGCCATGGCGGACAAGCGCGCCCAGGACCTCGGAATCCCGGGCACGGAATCGAACCTCACGGAGGAGATGGCCGACGGCATGGTCGGCTGACGCAACCTCACTTCACGGGCCGGGGACGACCGCAGTCGTCCCCGGCCCGTTCGATGTCCGTTTTGACGTCCGTGGTCGGGACCGTGGTACCGCGCTATTGACATGATCATGTGGCATCACGAGTCTGTCGTCCGCTCACACGCACACAAACGTGGCGGACAACAGCAAGGGGGGCTCATGAGACGCAGAGCGAGACCGATCCTCGCCGCGGTTTCACTGCTGCTCGGCGGACTGGCGGCGGCACCCGCCGCCCAGGCGGACCCGGGCACGGGCGGCGGCGACCGGCTGACCGCATGGACGGCCGAGGTCACCAAGGTAGACATCCCGCTCCTCCTCGAGGCCGGCGCCGACGGCCACGAACTGGGCGAACGGGCACGGGACAAGGGCACCACCGAGGTCGAACTCTTCCTCACCGGCAAGCAGGCGAAGAAGCTCAGGAGCAAGGGGGTCGACCTCACCGAGCGCGCCCTCTCCGAGCGGACCGAGAAGCGTCTCGCGGCCGCGGGCGACGGGGTCTTCCGCCCGTACAGCGGCGACGACGGCATCCAGAGGGAGATCCTCCGGACCGCGCGGGAGCATCCCTCCCTCACCAAGGTCGTCAGCATCGGCAAGACGCTGAAGGGCCAGGACATCCTCGCGCTGAAGGTCAGCAAAGGGGCCGACCGCATCCGGGACGGCGCCAAGCCGGCCGTGCTGTACGCCTCCAACCAGCACGCCCGTGAGTGGATCACCCCGGAGATGACCCGGCGGCTGATGCACCACTACCTCGACGGCTACGGCGAGGACCGTCGCCTCACCCGGATCGTGGACTCCACCGAACTCTGGTTCGTCATCTCCGCGAACCCCGACGGCTACGACTTCACCTTCAGCCCCGGCAACCGGCTGTGGCGCAAGAACCTGCGCGACAACAACGGCGACGGGAGGATCACGCCCGGCGACGGCGTCGACCTCAACCGCAACTTCGCCTACAAGTGGGGCTACGACAACGAGGGTTCCTCGCCCGACCCCGCCGACGAGACCTTCCGCGGCACCGCACCCATGTCCGAGCCCGAGACCAAGGCGCTCGACCGCTTCGAGAAGCGCATCGGCTTCGAGTACGGCATCAACTACCACTCCGCCGCCGAACTGCTCCTCTACGGCGTCGGCTGGCAGGTCGCCACCCCGACCCCGGACGACGTCCTCTACAAGGCCCTGGCCGGCACCCCCGAGAACTCCGCGATACCCGGCTACCGCCCCCAGGTCTCTTCCGAGCTCTACACCACCAACGGCGAGGCCGACGGCCACGCCGCCAACGTCAACGGGATGATGATGTTCACCCCGGAGATGTCGACCTGTGCCACCGCCTCCCGTATCGACCCGAACGACGCCTGGAACCCGGCCGACTGTGAGTCCGGCTTCAACTTCCCCGACGACGAGAAGCTGATCCAGCAGGAGTTCGCCAAGAACGTTCCCTTCGCGCTCGCCGTCGCCGAGACCGCCGCGCACCCGGACCGGCCCTCCTCCCCGGTCGGTATCGACGCCCCGGACTTCACTCCCGACACCTTCACCACCTCTTACGCGCGCGGAGCCGATCAGGAGGTCTCCGTCACCGTACGCAGGAGCGTGCGCGACAAGAAACTCAACTACCGCATCGACGGCGGCCGTACGCACACCGATCGCCTCACGGCCTGGCAGGGCGGCCAGACCTACGGCGGCGAGGACAACATCCGCTTCGACCAGTACCGCGCCACGGTGGAGAACGCCGCCCCGGGCGAGAAGGTCCGGGTCTGGTTCACCGGCCGGACCGCGAGCGGCAAGCGCACGGCGAGCGAGCCGTTCACGTACACCGTCGCCGAACGGCCCCGCGCCGACACCCTGGTGATCGCCGAGGAGGGCGGCACCGGTCACGCACGCCACACCGCCGCGTACACCCAAGCGCTGGCGGCGAACCACCACAGGGCCGTGGTCTGGGACGTCGCCACGCAGGGCACGCCGCACGCGCTCGGTGTCCTCGGCCACTTCCGCACCGTCCTCTGGTACACCGGCGCGTCCGAGCCCGGTGGTGCGACCCTCCTCGCGGTACGCGACTACCTCAACGAAGGCGGCAAACTCATCAACGCCGGTGAGAAGGCGGGCGGCAGCTCGCGCGTCGGCCGGGCCGCCACCGATGACTTCAGCCAGTACTACCTGGGCTCCGGAGGCCGGATCGCGCTGAAGAGCCCGCCGGACTTCGCGGGCACCGGGAAGCTCGGCGGTACGAAGGCCGGACTCGGTGACGCTGCGGGCAATCCGCTGGACGCCGCGGGCGCGTACACCGTCATATCCGACGAACTGCCGCCGGAGGATTTCCCGCAGTTCCGCAGCGCGGCGGCGGGCGACTACCCGGGCGTCCGCACCCCGTTCCAGCCGTACGAGGGCGAGTGGTTCGCCGCGGCGGAGCACGCCGACAACTCCTGGATGAGGCTGTCCCGCACCGTCGACCTGACCGGCACCCAGGCATCGGCGAAGCCGGGCCTCGCGTTCATGCTCAGCTACGACACCGAGGGCGACTACGACAACGTGGTCGTGGAGGCCCACACGGTGGGCGAGGGCGATTGGACCACGCTGCCCGACACCCGCGGCGGCACCGCGACCGACGTCCCCGCCGAGTGCTCCGTGGGCTTCTACGTCCGCACGCACCCGTTCCTGAAGCACTACCTCACCGTGGGTGACGACGGCTGCGCCGCCGAGGGCACCACCGGACGCTGGAACCGCTTCACAGGTGCCTCCGACGGCTGGCAGCCCGTGGCCTTCGACCTCAGCGCCTACGCCGGGAAGAAGGTCGAGTTGTCGGTCTCGTACATCAGCGACCCCGGTACCGGCGGTCGTGGTGTGTTCGTCGACGAAACCCGTCTCGTCACGGGTGGTGACGCACAAGGCGACGGAGGGTTCGAGACGGACCTCGGCCCCTGGTCCGTGCCCGGCCCGCCCGCGGACAGTCCCGCGGCCGGCGCCGACTGGGCGCGTTCGCAGGAGCTGTTCCACTCCTCGGCCGCCGTGACGACCCGCGACACCGTGCTCCTCGGGTTCGGTCTCGAGCACGTACAAGAGAGGAAGGCGCGTTCCGACCTGGTGAAGGCCGCGCTGCACGCGCTGCGGCGCTGACCACGGAATCCCGGGCCGTGTCCCCGGCCGCCCGATGTCACCCCGCGCCTCCGGGAGGGGTAGGGTCGTGGGTGGTCGGGGACTTCCCATACAGCTCGCCGGAGTGCACACCGGCGTACCAACGAGGAGATCGGTTCGTGACGATCCGCGTAGGAATCAACGGCTTTGGCCGTATCGGCCGCAACTACTTCCGGGCGCTCCTGGAGCAGGGTGCGGACATCGAGATCGTCGGTGTCAACGACCTGACCGACAACGCCACCTTGGTCCACCTGCTCAAGTACGACTCCATCCTGGGTCGGCTCCAGCACGAGGTCAGCCACACCGAGGACACCATCACGGTGGGTAACCAGACCTTCAAGACGATGGCGGAGCGTGACCCCGCGCAGCTCCCGTGGGGCGAGCTCGGTGCCGACATCGTGATCGAGTCCACCGGCATCTTCACCAAGCGCGACGACGCCGCGAAGCACCTCGCGGCAGGGGCGAAGAAGGTCCTCATCTCCGCGCCCGCCAAGGACGAGGACATCACCGTCGTCATGGGCGTCAACCACGACAAGTACGACGCCGCCCAGCACCACGTGATCTCCAACGCCTCCTGCACCACCAACTGTGTGGCGCCGATGGCCAAGGTCCTCGACGAGAGCTTCGGCATCGTCAAGGGCATGATGACGACGGTCCACGCCTACACCAACGACCAGCGCATCCTGGACTTCCCGCACAAGGACCTGCGCCGCGCCCGTGCCGCCGCGGAGAACATCATTCCGACCTCCACCGGTGCCGCGAAGGCGACCGCGCTGGTCCTCCCGCAGCTGAAGGGCAAGCTGGACGGCATCGCGATGCGCGTCCCGGTCCCGACCGGCTCGGTCACCGACCTCGTCCTCGAACTCGACCGCGAGGTCACCAAGGACGAGATCAACTCCGCGTTCCAGAAGGCCGCCGAGGGCCAGCTCAAGGGCATCCTGGAGTACACCGAGGACCCGATCGTCTCCTCGGACATCGTCAACTGGCCGGCCTCCTGCACCTTCGACTCGCAGCTCACGATGGTCCAGGGCAAGCAGGTCAAGGTCGTCGGCTGGTACGACAACGAGTGGGGGTACTCCAACCGCCTGGTTGATCTCACCACTTTCGTCGGCGGCAAGCTCTGATCGCTGCCCACGGCACCGAGATGTAAGGGACAGGGCTCGAATGACGCGAGGACGCGTCGTCCGGGCCCTGTCCTGTTTGAGAGAAGACGACACGGAGTCTCCATGAAGACGATCGACGACCTTCGGGTCAGCGGCAAGCGGGTGTTCGTCCGCGCCGACCTGAACGTGCCGCTGGACGGCACCACCATCACCGACGACGGCCGCATCCGCGCCGTCCTGCCGACCATCACCAAGCTCGCCGACGCGGGCGCCAAGGTGATCATCGCCTCCCACCTGGGCCGTCCCAAGGGCGCACCGGACCCGCAGTTCTCGCTCGCGCCCGCCGCCAAGCGCCTGGCCGAACTCCTCGGCAAAGGCGTCGCGTTCGCCACCGACACCGTCGGTGAGTCGGCCCGCTCGACCGTCGCCGGACTGGCCGGCGGCCAGGTCGCGCTGCTGGAGAACCTGCGCTTCAACCCCGGGGAGACAGCCAAGGACGACGCCGAGCGCGGTGCCTTCGCCGACGATCTCGCCGCCCTGGCCGATGTGTACGTGGGTGACGGCTTCGGCGCCGTGCACCGCAAGCACGCCTCGGTCTACGACCTCCCGGCCCGTCTGCCGCACGCCGCGGGGCTCCTCATCGCCGCCGAGGTGGCGGTACTGAAGCGGCTCACCGAGGAGGTCAAGCGGCCGTACGCGGTGGTTCTCGGGGGGGCCAAGGTCTCCGACAAGCTCGGGGTCATCGACCACCTGCTGGAGAAGGCCGACCGCATCCTCATCGGCGGCGGCATGGCGTACACCTTCCTCAAGGCCCAGGGCCACGAGGTCGGCAAGTCCCTCCTCCAGGAGGACCAGGTCCCGGCGGTTCAGGAATATTTGCGGCGGGCCGAGGAGCGGGGCGTGGAATTCGTGCTCCCCGTCGACGTCCTGGCCGCGGGCGAGTTCCCGGACCTCAAGACCAAGGCTCCGGCGAACCCCACGATCGTGCCCGCGGACGCCATCCCGGCCGACCAGGAGGGTCTGGACATCGGCCCCGAGTCACGCAAGCTGTACGCCGGCAAGCTCGCCGACGCCGCGACGGTCTTCTGGAACGGCCCGATGGGCGTCTTCGAGCACCCCGACTACGCCGACGGCACCCGGGCCATCGCCCAGGCTCTCATCGACAGCCCGGCCTTCACCGTCGTCGGCGGTGGCGACTCGGCCGCCGCGGTGCGCATCCTGGGCTTCGACGAGAAGGCCTTCGGCCACATTTCGACCGGCGGCGGCGCGAGCCTCGAGTACCTCGAGGGCAAGACGCTCCCCGGCCTCGCCGCACTGGAGGACTGACCCTCCCGTGATGCGCGACGCGCGCGCGGCCGCAGGGCCGCAGTCCCACACGAATCCCGCACCTCTGCGCCGCGCGGGCGGAGACCGGGGCACCTCCCGGACGACAGCTCCGGAAAAGAATTCAGAAGGAGGGGCATGAGCACCCGCACCCCGCTGATGGCCGGCAACTGGAAGATGAACCTCAACCACCTCGAGGCCATCGCGCACGTCCAGAAGCTCGCTTTCGCCCTGAGCGACAAGGACTACGAAGCCGTCGACGTGGCCGTCCTGCCGCCCTGCACCGACCTGAGGTCGGTGCAGACCCTGGTCGACGGCGACAAGCTGAAGATCGCCTATGGTGCGCAGGACCTGTCCGCGCACGACTCCGGTGCGTACACCGGCGAAATCTCCGGCCCGATGCTGTCCAAGCTGAAGTGCACCTACGTCGTCGTCGGTCACTCGGAGCGGCGGCAGTACCACGGCGAGGACGAGGAGATCGTCAACGCCAAGGTGAAGGCTGCGTTCCGTAATGACCTGACTCCGATCCTGTGCATCGGCGAGGGCCTCGATGTCCGCAAGGCGGGCAACCACGTCGCGCACACCCTCGCGCAGCTCGACGGCGCCCTCAAGGACGTCCCGGCCGAGCAGGCGGCGACGATCGTGATCGCCTACGAGCCGGTCTGGGCGATCGGCACCGGGGAGGTCGCGACGCCCGAGGACGCGCAGGAGGTCTGCGCGGCCATCCGCGGCCGTCTGGCCGAGCTCTACAGCCAGGACGTGGCCGATGCGGTCCGGATCCAGTACGGCGGCTCGGTGAAGTCCGGGAACGTGGCGGCGATCATGGCGCAGCCGGATGTGGACGGCGCTCTGGTCGGCGGGGCCTCGCTGGACGCCGACGAGTTCGTCAAGATCGTCCGGTTCCGCGACCAATAGGCTGACCAGCGAGTAGGCCACAGGGCCTCCTCCGTCGTACCCTGTCGGGGGTCGGGTCGCGAGGACCGCGTCAGGTCCCTGCCCGGCCCCCGGCTCCGCCGCCGCACAGTCCCGAAGCCGAGTCCGAAGTCAAGCCCGAGATTTCCGAGAGAGTGGGTCCAGCCGTGACTGTTGGGTTCTCCATCGCCTTGATCGTCTTCAGCCTGCTGCTGATGCTGCTGGTGCTGATGCACAAGGGGAAGGGCGGCGGTCTCTCCGACATGTTCGGCGGCGGCATGCAGTCCTCCGTCGGTGGATCGTCGGTTGCCGAGCGCAACCTCGACCGCATCACCGTTGTGGTCGGTTTGCTCTGGTTTGCGTGCATCATCGCCCTCGGTGTGCTGATGAAGGTGGGCAGCTGACCTCAGTCGTACGGACCACGCGCTCCGGCAAACGCGGCATATCATGAGGTCGGCGTTCCGGGGGGACTTCCCGGGGGCGGGTGTAACTCCTGTCACTGGACGCGCGTTGAGCCTTACGTAGACTGGGGCGCCTCGGGCAGCGGAGCTGCCGACAGAAGCTTTGCGGCACCATGACGCAGGGAGATACGACCGTGGCAAGTGGCAACGCGATCCGTGGAAGCCGGGTCGGAGCGGGGCCGATGGGTGAGGCCGAGCGAGGCGAGTCCGCGCCGCGTCTCCGCATCTCCTTCTGGTGCTCGAACGGGCACGAGACGCAGCCCAGCTTCGCCAGTGACGCGCAGATTCCCGACACATGGGACTGCCCCCGGTGCGGCTTCCCCGCCGGCAAGGACCAGGAGAACCCGCCGGACCCGCCGCGCACCGAGCCGTACAAGACGCACCTCGCCTACGTACGGGAGCGGCGCAGCGACGCCGACGGCGAAGCGATCCTCGCCGAGGCGCTCGCCAAGCTCCGCGGCGAGATCTGACCACCCGGTCCGGCTCCGCGGCACCCACCGCGGCACAGGCGTACGGCCCGGCCCGGCAGCCACTTCAGGGTTGCCGGGCCGGGCCGTTTCCTGCGCGGCGACGCTCGTACGGCGCCGCGTCCCCGGCGTTCGGCGCCACGTCCCCGGCGCGGCGGCCCACGTGCCCTCCCTCCGCATCTCGCCGAGCGTCATCGATTAGGTTGGGGCGGGCAGCGGGGGCTACGCACGAGAAGAAGTGGGCTGATGTCGGAGATGAACGCAGAAGGCCGTACCAGGCTCGACCGGATGCCCGAGTGGACCGCGCTCGCCGGGCACCGGGAACGGCAGGGGGAGGTGTCGCTGCGTCAGCTCTTCGCGGCCGAGCCGGACCGCGGCGAGCGCTACTCCCTCCGTGTTGGGGACCTGTATCTGGACTACTCCAAGCATCTGGTGACGGCCGAGACCTGGACGCTGCTGCGGGAGCTGGCGGCGGCGACCGGTGTGGCCGAACTGCGGGACGCCATGTTCCGCGGCGAGAAGATCAACTTCACCGAGAACCGTGCCGTGCTGCACACCGCCTTGCGCGCCCCGCGCGACGCGGTCGTCGAGGTCGACGGCGAGAACGTCGTTCCCCAGGTGCACGCCGTACTCGACAGGATGGCGAGCTTCGCCGAAGCCGTCCGGTCGGGCAAGTGGGTCGGCTCGACGGGCGTACGCATCCGCAATGTCGTCAACATCGGTATCGGCGGCTCGGATCTGGGCCCGGCGATGGCCTACGAGGCCCTGCGGCCCTTCACCGACCGCTCCCTGACGTTCCGTTTCGTCTCCAACGTCGACGGCGCGGATCTGCACGAGGCGGTACGGGACCTGGACCCGGCCGAAACGCTGTTCATCGTCGCCTCGAAGACCTTCACCACCATCGAGACGGTCACCAACGCGACGTCCGCCCGCTCCTGGCTCCTGGACGGTCTGCAGGCCGAGGGCGGGCCGAAGGCCGGGGACGAGTCCGCGGTGCCCTTCCACTTCGTCGCGCTCTCCACGAACGCCGCCGAGGTGCAGAAGTTCGGCATCGACACGGAGAACATGTTCCAGTTCTGGGACTGGGTCGGCGGCCGCTACTCCTTCGACTCGGCCATCGGACTGTCGCTGATGATCGCCATCGGCCCGGAGCGCTTCCGTGAACTGCTCGACGGGTTCCACCTGATCGACGATCATTTCCGCACCGCGCCCCCCGAGGCCAACGCCCCCCTGCTGATGGGCCTGCTGGGCATCTGGTACCGCGGCTTCCACGACGCGCAGTCGCACGCCGTCCTCCCGTACAGCCACTACATGTCGAAGTTCACCGCGTATCTCCAGCAGCTCGACATGGAGTCCAACGGCAAGTCCGTGGACCGTGAGGGCCGTCCGGTGGACTGGCAGACCGGGCCGGTCGTCTGGGGCACCCCTGGTACCAACGGCCAGCACGCCTACTACCAGTTGCTGCACCAGGGGACCGAGCTCATCCCGGCCGACCTCATCGGCTTCGCCCGGCCGGTCAAGGAGCTGATGGCCGAACTCGCCGCCCAGCACGACCTGTTGATGGCCAACCTGTTTGCCCAGGGGCAGGCGTTCGCGTTCGGCAAGACCGCCGAGGAGGTCCGCGCGGAGGGCGTCGCCGAGGAGCTGGTGCCGCACCGCACCTTCCCCGGCAACCGTCCCACGACCACCATCCTGGCGAAGGAGCTCAGCCCGTCCGTGGTGGGCCAGCTCATCGCGCTGTACGAGCACAAGGTCTTCGTGCAGGGCGCGGTGTGGAACATCAACTCGTTCGACCAGTGGGGTGTCGAACTCGGCAAGGTGCTGGCCAAGCGGATCGAACCTGTGCTCACCGAGGGCACGGGTGCCGACTCCCTGGACAGCTCGACGGCAGCGCTCGTGGGCACCTACCGCGCTCTGCGCGGCCGTTAGGGGCCGCTGGGGCCGCGCGCCCGCACCCCCCCACGCGAAACGGCCCCCGCACCGGTGTGCGGGGGCCCTCCCGTGGAACCTTCAGCGCCTCACGGCGAGGCCGGCGGGTAGAGCCCGCGCGGCAGTTGCGACGCCGCGGCCGAATCCAGCAGCCACAGCGTGCGCCTGCGCCCGTGGGCCCCGGCAGCCGGAGCCTGCACCTCACCCGGACCCGACAGGGCGATCGCGGCCGCCCTCGCCTTGTCCTCGCCTGCGGCGAGCAGCCACACCTCGTTGGCCGACCGGATCGCCGGAAGCGTGAGCGAGATCCGGACTGGCGGCGGCTTGGGCGCCCCCCGTACGCCGACGACGGTGCGCTCGGTCTCCCGTACCGCCGGCATCTCGGGGAACAGAGACGCCACGTGCGTGTCCGGGCCGACCCCCAGAAGGAGCACGTCGAAATGCGGTACGGGCGCGTGGTTCTCGGGCCGTGCCGCGGTGGCGAGTTCGGTGGCGTACCCCTCCGCCGCCGCCTCAACGTCGGCCCCGTACGGTCCGTCGGAGGGCGGCATCGGATGCACCCGCTTCGGGTCGAGAGGAACCGCGTCGAGCAGCGCCTCCCGCGCCTGGGTCACATTGCGGTCGGGGTGGCCATCGGGCAGGAAGCGCTCGTCGCCCCACCACAGGTCCAGGCGCGACCAGTCCACGGCGTCGCGGGCCGGGGAACCGGCGAGCGCCGCCAGCAGGCCGTTGCCGTTCCGGCCGCCGGTGAGCACCACGGACGCGGAGCCGCGCGCGGACTGCGCATCCACGATCCTGGTGAGCAGCCGGGCCGCCGCGGCTTTCGCCATCAGATCCTTGTCCCGGTGGACGACGACCTGCGGAGTGCTCACGAGGCCTTCGCCTTCCTGGCCGTGGCCCCGGACTTGCGCGCCCCGGCGGGCCGTTCGGCCCCACGAGTGGTTCCGGTCGTCCCGTCGCCCGGACGAGCGGACCCGGTCGTCCCGTCGCCCGCGTCCGCCGGCGGCGCCTCCGCACCGGCTTCCACGACCTTCCGGCCCTTCCTGGTCTCCCCGAACCTGACCGTGTCCGCGTACATCTCGTCCGGGTCCAGCCGCCGCAGCTCCTCCGCGATCAGCTCTGAGGTGTCCCGGCGGTGCAGGGCCACATGCCGGTCCGGCTGGCCGGGCATCGCCAACTCGGCCATCGGGCCGTCGGCGCGGTCCAGGCAGATCGGCCCGTCGGCTGTCTCCAGCCGTACGGCCGTCACTCCCGGGCTCTCCGACATCTCGCGTTCCACCGGCACACCGAGCCGGTGGCAGAGCCAGAGCGCGAGGAGCTCGTTGCTGGCGTTGAACGACTCGCCCTCGACCACGGCGGAGGTGATCGTCGAGTGCCGCTGGTCCAGCGCGGCCGCCAGCACACTCCGCCACGGTGTGATCCGCGTCCATGCCAGGTCCGTGTCGCCGGGGCTGTACGTACGGGCGCGCAGCGCGAGCGTGGCGACCGGCTCCTCGGTGGCCGCCGCATCCGTGATACGCCGCTGCGCGAGCTGCCCGAGCAGGTCCTCGGCGGGGTGCTCGGGCGCGTCGTCCGGCCACCACACGACTACAGGGGCGTCCGGAAGCAGCAGGGGCAGGACGACGGAGTGGGCGTGGTTGGCGAGTTCGCCGTGCAGCCGCAGCAGCACCGTCTCACCCGTACCGGTCTCACCGCCGACCCGCACCTCCGCGTCCAGGCGTGCCGCCGTACGGTCGCGCTGCGAGCGCCCCGGCCGCTTGATGACGACGAGGATGCGGGACGGGTGCTCCCGGGACGCGTCGCTCGCGGCCTTCAGGGCGTCGTAGTGATTCCCCTCGTCGGTGACGATGACGAGGGTCAGCACCATGCCGATGGCCGGGGATCCTATGGCCCGGCGCGCCTTGACCAGCGAGGCGTTGATCTGGCTGGAGTTGGTCTCCGTGAGATCGATCTTCATGGCCTGCGCCAGGACCTTCCGTCGCGTGCGAGCATCTCGTCGGCCGCCTTCGGCCCCCAGGTGCCGGAGGTGTACTGCTCCGGCCTGCCGTTCTTCTCCCAGTGCTCCTCGACGGGGTCCAGGATGCGCCAGGATTCCTCGACCTCCTGGTGGCGGGGGAAGAGGTTCGCGTCGCCGAGGAGCACATCGAGCAGCAGCCGCTCGTACGCCTCCGGGCTGGACTCGGTGAAGGACTCGCCGTATGCGAAGTCCATCGTCACGTCACGGATCTCCATGGAGGTGCCCGGCACCTTGGAGCCGAATCTGATGGTGATCCCCTCGTCCGGCTGCACCCTGATGACCAGGGCGTTCTCGCCCAGCTCCTGGGTGTCGGAGGTGTTGAAGGGGGAGTGCGGGGCGCGCTGGAAGACCACCGCGATCTCCGTGACCCGCCGGCCGAGACGCTTGCCCGTCCGCAGATAGAACGGGACGCCCGCCCAGCGGCGGTTGTCGATCTCCAGCTTGAGCGCGGCATAGGTGTCGGTGCGCGAATCGGGGCTGATGCCCTCTTCCTCGAGGTAGCCGGCCACCTCCACGCCGCCCTGCCAGCCGTGGGCGTACTGCCCGCGCACGGTGTGCTCGTCCAGGTCCCGGGGCAGCTTGACCGCCTTGAGGACCTTCAACTTCTCGGTGACCAGCGCGTGGGCCTCGAACGAGGACGGCTCCTCCATGGCGGTCAGCGCCAGGAGCTGGAGCAGGTGGTTCTGGATCACGTCACGGGCGGCACCGATGCCGTCGTAGTAGCCCGCGCGGCCGCCGATGCCGATGTCCTCGGCCATCGTGACCTGCACATGGTCGACGTAACTGCGGTTCCATACAGGCTCGAACATCGTGTTGGCGAAGCGCAGCGCCAGGATGTTCTGGACCGTCTCCTTGCCCAGGTAGTGGTCGATCCGGAAGACGTCGGACGGCCGGAAGACCTCGTGGACGACCTGGTTGAGCTCCTGGGCGCTCTTCAGGTCGTGACCGAAGGGCTTCTCGATGACGGCACGCCGCCAGGAGTCGCCGGGCCCCTCGGAGAGGCCGTGGGCCTTGAGCTGCCGGACGACGGTGGGGAAGAACCTCGGCGGGACGGACAGGTAGAAGGCGAAATTGCCGCCCGTACCGCGCGCCTTGTCCAGCTCGTCTATGGTCGTCCGCAGCCGCTCGAAGGCCGCGTCGTCGGAGAACTGGCCGGGCACGAAGCGGAAGCCCTCGGCCAACTGCTGCCAGACGTCCTCGCGGAACGGGGTCCTGGCGTGCTCCTTGACCGCGTCGTGCACGACCTTCGCGAAGTCCTCGTCCGCCCAGTCGCGGCGGGCGAAGCCGACCAGGGAGAAGCCCGGCGGCAGCAACCCGCGATTGGCCAGGTCGTAGACCGCGGGCATCAGCTTCTTGCGGGACAGATCGCCCGTGACCCCGAAGATGACCAGGCCGGACGGCCCCGCGATCCGCGGGAGCCGCCGGTCCTTCGGGTCGCGCAGCGGGTTGCCGCTGGTCAATTCAGGCCTCCGGGGGAGCGAGGCGCGCGAGCTCCGCCTCGGTGGACTTCAACAGGTCGTTCCAGGACACGGCGAACTTCTCGACCCCTTCGTCCTCGAGAAGCTGGACGACCTCGTCGTAGTCGATGCCCAGCTTCGCCAGCGCCTCGATGTCGGCCCTGGCCTGGTCGTAGGTGCCGCGCACCGTGTCGCCCCGGATCTCGCCGTGGTCGGCGACCCCGTCGAGGGTGGCCTCCGGCATGGTGTTCACGGTGCCGGGGGCGACCAGGTCCTCGACGTAGAGAGTGTCCTTGTACGCCTTGTCCTTCACGCCGGTGGAGGCCCACAGCGGGCGCTGCCGGTTGGCGCCGGACTTCTCCAGGGCCTCCCAGCGCGCGGAGGAGAAGACCTCCTCGTAGGCCTCGTAGGCGAGCCGGGCATTGGCGACGGCGGCCTTGCCGCGCAGCTCCGTGGCCTCCGGGGTGCCCTGGGCGTCCAGCCGCCTGTCGACCTCGGTGTCCACGCGGGAGACGAAGAACGACGCCACCGACTCGATCCCGGAGATGTCGAGGCCGGCGGCGGCGGCCTTCTCCAGGCCGGAGAGGTAGGCGTCCATGACCTGGCGGTACCGCTCCAGGGAGAAGATCAGCGTGACATTGACGCTGATGCCCTTGGAAATGGTCTCGGTGATCGCCGGGAGCCCGGCCTTGGTCGCCGGGATCTTGATGAAGGTGTTCGGGCGGTCGACCAGCCAGGCCAGCTGCTTGGCCTCCGCGACGGTGGCCCGGGTGTTGTGCGCCAGGCGCGGATCGACCTCGATGGAGACCCGGCCGTCGCGCCCGCCGGTCGCGTCGAAGACCGGACGCAACACGTCGGCGGCGTCCCGGACGTCGGCCGTCGTGATCATGCGCAGGGCTTCCTCGACGGTGAGCCTGCGGGCCGCGAGATCGGCGATCTGCTGCTCGTAGCCGTCGCCGCCGCCGGAGATCGCCTTCTGGAAGATCGTCGGGTTCGTGGTCACACCGACCACATGCTGCTGGTCGATCAGCTCCGCGAGGTTGCCGGTCGTGATGCGCTGGCGCGACAGGTCGTCCAGCCAGATCGCCACGCCTTCGTCGGAGAGGCGCTTGAGTGCGTCTGCCATGAGAAATGCATCTCCTACTTGTCGTATACGAGCGTCAGCGACCGGAGGCGGTCAGAGATTCCCGGGCCGCCGCTTCCACGGCGTCCGCGGTGAGACCGAACTCGCGGAACAGCACCTTGTAGTCGGCGGAGGCGCCGAAGTGCTCCAGGGAGACGATCCGCCCGGCCTGGCCGACGTAGCGGTGCCAGGTCAGCCCGGTCCCTGCCTCGACGGCGACGCGCGCCGTGACGGACGGAGGAAGCACGCTGTCGCGGTACCCCTGGTCCTGCTCCTCGAACCACTCGACGGACGGCATCGAGACGACCCGCGTCGGGACGCCCGTGGCCTGCAGCTTCTCGCGCGCCTTGACCGCGAGCTGCACTTCGGACCCGGTGGCGATGAGGATCACCTCGGCGGGGCCGCCGTCGGACTCCTGCATCACGTAACCGCCCTTCGCGGCGTCCTCGTTGAACTCGTACGTCGGCACGTTCTGCCGGGTCAGGGCCAGGCCGTGCGGGGCGGGCCTGGCAGTGTGCCGGCGCATGATCTCGCGCCAGGCGATGGCCGTCTCGTTGGCGTCCGCGGGGCGGACCATGTTCAGGCCCGGGATGGCGCGCAGCGCGGCCAGGTGCTCCACGGGCTGGTGTGTCGGGCCGTCCTCGCCCAGACCGATGGAGTCGTGCGTCCACACGTAGGTGACGGGCAGCTCCATCAGCGCGGCCAGGCGCACCGCGGGTCGCATGTAGTCGGAGAAGACCAGGAACGTGCCGCCGTAGATGCGGGTGTTGCCGTGCAGCGCGACGCCGTTCATGGTCGAGCCCATGGCGTGCTCGCGGATGCCGAAGTGCACGGTCCTGCCGTACGGGCTGGCCTCCGGCAGCGGGTTGTCCGCGGGCAGGAAGGACGACGAGGCGTCGATGGTGGTGTTGTTGGACCCCGCTAGGTCGGCGGAGCCACCCCACAGCTCGGGGATCACACCGCCCAGCGCCTTCAGCACCTCGCCCGACGCCTTGCGGGTGGCGACGTCCTTGCCGGCCTCGAAGACCGGAACCTTGTGCTCCCAGCCCTCGGGCAGCTCGCCCGCGGCGATGCGGTCGAACTCGGCCGCGCGCTGCGGGTTGGCGGCACGCCAGTCCTGGAACTGCTTGTCCCAGGCGGCCCGGACGTCCGCGCCGCGGTCGACCGCCGCCCGGACGTGTGCGATGACCTCTTCGTCGACCTGGAAGGCCTGCTCCGGGTCGAAGCCGAGCACGCGCTTGGTGGCCGCGACCTCCTCGGCGCCCAGCGCAGAGCCGTGGGCGGCCTCGGTGTTCTGCGCGTTCGGGGCCGGCCAGGCGATGATCGTGCGGGCCGCGATCATCGAGGGGCGCTCGGTCTCGGCCTGCGCCGCCGTCAGCGCCGCGTACAGCGCCTGGACGTCGAAGTCGCCGGACGGGTCCTGCTCGATGCGCTGCACGTGCCAGCCGTACGCCTCGTAGCGCTGCAGCACGTCCTCGGAGAGCGCGGTGGCGGTGTCGCCCTCGATGGAGATGTGGTTGTCGTCGTAGAGGGCGACGATGTTGCCGAGCTTCTGATGGCCGGCCAGCGAGCTCGCCTCGGCCGAGACGCCCTCCTCCAGGTCGCCGTCGGAGACGATGGCCCAGATGGTGTGGTCGAACGGAGAGGCGCCGCGGGGGGCGTCCGGGTCGAACAGGCCGCGCTCGTAGCGTGCGGCCATCGCCATGCCCACCGCGTTGGCGATGCCCTGCCCGAGCGGACCCGTGGTGGTCTCCACACCGACCGTGTGCCCGAACTCCGGGTGCCCCGGGGTCTTGCTGCCCCAGGTGCGGAACGCCTTGAGGTCGTCGAGCTCGAGACCGTAACCGGCCATGTAGAGCTGGATGTAGAGGGTCAGGCTGCTGTGGCCCGGGGAGAGGACGAACCGGTCGCGGCCCGTCCACTTCGGGTCCGACGGGTCGTGCCGCATCAGCTTCTGGAAGAGCATGTAGGCGGCGGGAGCGAGGCTCATGGCCGTGCCCGGGTGGCCGTTACCGACCTTCTGCACGGAATCCATGGCCAGGACGCGAACCGTATCGACGGCCCGCCGGTCCAGTTCGGTCCACTCGAGGTCTGTTGTGGTCGGCTTCGTGCTCACCCTGAGTCAGGGCTCCTCTCCACATGTCAATGCCGGTGACGCTCTGCACACCGGACGCTGTCGAGCCTACCCTTGGCCACTCTCCGTGCCGTTCGGGGCGCCGGGGCGCCGCACGGGCGCGGGAAGGCGCACGGCAGCGGCCCGGCCAACACGACCGACCCCCGCGGCGAACGGGGGTATCCGCTACGTCTAGAGTGGCGTGGTACGCGCAAGTGACAACCGGCCTCACGGTCCGGTGCTTGCTGGTCTGTGCCCGCGGCGCAAGCCGTTGAGGTCGCTTTACAGGGGTGTGCGTGACGGCCGTCGATTCCCGTCCTGCGGGTGGGGGCATCCCCGGTGCCCGTGGGGCCATGGGGGAGCTCGCGGAAGTTCCCGGTCACCGGCCGTTCGGGGCCCGTGTCATGGGCTTCGTCGCCCTGACCAAGCCCCGCATCATCGAACTGCTCCTGATCACCACGGTTCCGGTGATGTTCCTCGCCGAGCAGGGCGTCCCGGATCTGTGGCTGGTGATCGCCACCTGCATCGGGGGCTACCTCTCCGCGGGCGGCGCGAACGCACTCAACATGTACATCGACCGCGACATCGACGCGCTCATGGACCGCACTTCCCAGCGCCCGCTGGTGACCGGCATGGTCTCGCCGCGGGAGGGCCTGGTCTTCGGCATCACGCTCGCCGTGGTCTCCACTCTGTGGTTCGGCCTGTTCGTCAACTGGCTGTCGGCGGCGCTCGCTCTCGGGGCCCTGCTTTTCTACGTCGTCGTCTACACGTTGTGGCTCAAGCGTCGTACCGCGCAGAACATCGTGTGGGGCGGCATCGCCGGCTGCATGCCCGTCTTCATCGGCTGGTCCGCGGTGACCGGCTCGGTGTCCTGGGCCGGGCTGGTCCTCTTCCTCGTCATCTTCTTCTGGACGCCGCCGCACTACTGGCCGCTCTCCATGAAGGTCAAGGAGGACTACGCGCGCGTGGGCGTGCCCATGCTCCCCGTCGTCGCCTCCAACCTCGTGGTCGCCCGCCAGATCGTGATCTACAGCTGGGTCATGGTCGCCGTCTCCCTGGCCCTCTGGCCGCTCGGTTACGTGGGCTGGTTCTACCCCGTGGTCGCGCTCCTGGCCGGTGCCTGGTGGCTGCGGGAGGCCCACGCGCTGCGCACCCGCGCCAAGGCCGGGATCACGGGAGCGAAGCTCAAAGAGATGCGGCTCTTCCACTGGTCCATCACCTACGTGTCGATCCTGTTCGTGGCCATCGCGGTCGACCCTTTCCTGCGCTAGTCGGAGACGTCCCGCCGCTTGCCCCCCCGGCCCGTCCCCCGGTCCTCGGATGTTTTCGAGGCGTGCCCTCTCTCAACGCAGTACTGGCGAGTAGCATTCAGTCATGGCAGAGAAGGCAGAGAAGGCAGAGACGCAGGACCGGGTGGACGGGGGCGCACGCGACGCCCGCGCCGAGCGCAGGGCCGCCCGTCTGGCCAAGCAGATACAGCGGTTCGCCCGAGGCCACGGCGGCAGCGCCGAGGGCTCGCTCGAGTACATCGGGCAGAAGGGCACCCGTATCGTCCTGGTCGCTGAGGACGGCATCTGGGGCGACCTCGTCGCCGCCGATCACGCGACCGCACAGCGCGCCGCCGAGATGGCGGGCATCACGCTCCACGACTCCTTCGGCGGGGACCTGGCGGCCAAGGTCCGCACCGGCCCGTACGAGTGGTCCCGCATGGCAGGCATCCAGGTCGGGGGACCGAGCAACACCTGAGGCGCCGCCCGCCCGTTAGACGGTACGACGGTACCGACGACAGGGGCGGGCGCTGTGATCGAATTGCCACTGCTGGTGGACCAGCACTGCCATGGCGTGTTCCGGACGGAGCTGGGGCTGGGCACCTTCGAAGCGTGCCTGAGCCGGTCGGCCTCGCCCGCCGCCCCGGGCACCACCTTCTTCGACACACAGACCGGTTTCGCCGTACGCCGCTGGTGCCCGCCGCTGCTCGGGCTGGAGCCGCACTGCCCGCCGACGACGTATCTGGCGCGCCGTCGCGAACTGGGCGTGCTGGAGGCCGGGCGGCGGCTGCTGCGCTCGACCGGTATCGGCACGTACCTGGTGGACACCGGCCCGGCGGGCGACCTCACGCACCCCGCCGAACTGGCCGCCGCCGGCGACGCCGCGGCCCACGAGGTGGTGCGCCTCGAGCTGCTCGCCGAGCAGGTCGCCGATACCTCGGGCACTGCCGACGGCTTCATGGCCAACCTCGCCGAGGCGGTGCACGGCGCGGCCCAGTCGGCCGTCGCCTTCACCTCCGTCGCGGGATGCCGCCACGGACTCGCGCTCGCCCCCGAGCCGCCGGGCCCCGCCGAGGTGTCCCGCGCCGCCGGCGCGTGGCTCGCGGGCCGGCGGCGAGAACGGAGCGCGGTGGGCGCGCCGCGGGTGCTCGCCCGCCCGGACGCCGCGGCGACGGACACCTTGAGGGACGGCGGAAGCCTCACCGACCCGGTGCTCCTGCGCCATCTGCTCTGGACGGCGGTGGCGACGGGACTGCCGCTCCAACTCCACGGCGGGACGGGCGAGATGGGGATGTGCTCCTGCCGTACGGACCCGGCTGCGTTCACAGCGTTCGTCGGGGCCACGGCTGGGCTCGGCACGGATCTCGTGCTGCTGCACGAGTACCCGTACCACCGCCGGGCGGCCCGCCTGGCGGACGCCTTCCCGCATGTGTACGCCGATCTCGGCCCCGCGCTCTCCCGCTCGGGGCCCCGTGCGCGGACCGTCCTCGCCGAGGCTCTCGAGCTGGCGCCCTTCGGGAAACTGCTCTTCTCCACAGGCGGGCTCGGTTTGCCTGAGCTGCACGTGGTCGGCGCCCGGCTCTTCGATGAGGCGCTGCGGACGTTGCTGTCCGAGTGGGTGGCCGGGGGCGTGTGGTCGCGGAGCGATGCTCAGCGGGTCGCCGGGATGATCGCCGCGGGAAACGCCCGCAGGGTGTACGGACTGCCGGACCCGGCGCAGGGCTCGTACGGCTCGGACGGTGCGGGGCGGGGGTATGGCTCGGACGGTGCGGGGCGGGGGTATGGCTCGGACGGTGCGGGGCGGGGGTATGGCTCGGACGGTGCG
>NZ_JBFAYQ010000026.1:87054-101883 GCF_040681345.1 Streptomyces sp. NPDC051776
GGCGGGGCGGGGGTATGGCTCGGACGGTGCGGGGCGGGGGTATGGCTCGGACGGTGCGGGGCGGGGGTATGGCTCGGACGGTGCGGGGCGGGGGTACGGCTCGGACGGTGCGGGGCGGGGGTACGGCTCGGACGGTGCCGGGCGGGGGTACGGCTCGGACGGTGCCGGGCGCGCGTATTGCTCAGACGGCCGCGGCCGGAACAGCTGAGCCTTCCGGCACGGCGCCCGGGACCCCGGGCTCGGCGACCGGCCGCTCGCGCAGCGACAGCAGCACGCGCAGCACCGCGATCCACACCAGGGTCGAGCCCAGCATGTGGGTCGCGACGAGGACTTCGGGCAGTTCGGTGAAGTACTGGACGTAGCCGATCGCGCCCTGGGCGAGCAGGATCAGTGTCAGATCGCGCGTACGGGCACGCGGGCCGAGCGGAGCGTCGACCGCCTTGAGAACGAACCACAGGGCCACGGTGAGTGCCACCACGATCCACGCGAGGTCGGCGTGGACCTGGGCGATGAGAGTCCAGTCGATCCCGATGCGCGGCACGTCGCTGGAGTCGCCCGCGTGCGGTCCGGCCCCCGTCACCACCGTGCCGACGGCGACCAGGGCTCCTGTCACGGCGACGAGCACCCAGGCCAGCTGCTTGACCGCACCGCCCACGAGCGGCCGTGGCTCGGCGTCGCCCTCCCCGGCTCGCTGCCAGGTCAGCAGCGCGACCGTGATGAGGGCGGTAGAGAGCAGGAAGTGCGCCGCGACGGTGTACGGGTTGAGTCCGGTCAGCACGGTGATGCCGCCGAGGACGGCGTTGCCCATGACGACCCAGAACTGCGCCCAGCCGAGCCGGGTCAGGCTCCTGCGGCGGGGCTTGACGGCGCGGGCCGCAATGATCGCTCCGCCGACGGCGGCGCACAGCACGTATGTCAGCATCCGGTTGCCGAACTCGATGACCCCGTGGATGCCCATCTCCCGGGTCGCGGTGAGGCTCTCCTCGGTGCAGGACGGCCAGGTCGGGCAGCCCAGGCCGGAGCCGGTGAGCCGGACGGCGCCACCGGTGACGACGATGACCACGCTCATGACGAGTGCGGTGAGGGCGGCGCGCCGGAGCGTCCGGGGGGACGGCGTCCAGCGCTGGGCGATGAAGGCGAGAGGATTCCGCGCGGCTTCGAGCAACTTCGGCACGGGCCCATCGTAGGCGGCCGCTTGTGCACGGCTTCACAACCCCCCTCGCTACCACCCCTCGTACGGCAGCGGACGGGTCGGAGTGCGGGGCGGAAACCGTCA
This sequence comes from Streptomyces sp. NPDC051776, assembly GCF_040681345.1. Taxonomy (NCBI): domain Bacteria; kingdom Bacillati; phylum Actinomycetota; class Actinomycetes; order Kitasatosporales; family Streptomycetaceae; genus Streptomyces; species Streptomyces sp. NPDC051776. The sequence continues at coordinate 88,331 of NZ_JBFAYQ010000026.1, forward strand.
CTCTCCGGGGTGCCGGAGCGTCACTCCCGCGGAGACGAAAGCCCCGACGCACCGGTGACAGAAGCCTCGACGCACCGGTGACAGAGGCCTCAACTCACCCGTGACGGACGTGTCAACTCAGCAGCGACGGAAGTTCAACTCGCCGGGGACGATGGCGTCAACTCACCAGCGACGAAAGCGTCAACTGGCCGGAGACGGAGGCGTCTTTCATCAGAGACGGAAGTCGCGTCACTGAGGCAGCACGGAGGCGTCACTCCCAGCGGAAGAACCGGGCCGCCGCACCCAGGCCCAGGGCCGCCCATCCGGCGAGCACACCCAGATCGCCCCACGGAATCCCGGCGCCCTGCTGCAGCACGTCCCTCAGCCCGTCGGACAGCGCAGAGATGGGCAGGAGCTGCAGCACCGCCTGTGAACCCGGGGGGAACTTGTCCAGCGGCACGATGACGCCGCCGCCGACCAGCAGGAGCAGGAAGACCAGGTTCGCGGCCGCCAGGGTGGCCTCCGCCCGCAGCGTGCCCGCCATCAGGAGACCGAGGCCCGAGAACGCCGCCGTACCGAGGACGAGCAGCAGCACGACGGCCGCCGGATTGCCGTGCGGCGTCCAGCCGAGCGTTAGAGCGACCACGGTGAGCAGCACGATCTGGAGGACCTCGGTGACCAGTACCGAGCCCGTTTTCGCGGTCATCAGCGCCCAGCGGGGGAGCGGCGATACGCCCAGCCGCTTCAGAACGCCGTACCGCCGCTCGAAGCCGGTGGAGATCGCCTGCCCGGTGAAGGCCGTGGACATCACGGCGAGCGCCAGCACACCCGGCGCCAGGAAGTCCACGGCCGAGCCGTCACCGGTGTCCACGACATCGACCGTGCTGAACAGCGTCAGCAGCAGCGCCGGGATCATCACGGTCAGCAGGAGTTGCTCGCCGTGGCGCAACAGCATCCGGGTCTCCAGCGCAGTCTGCGCCGCGATCATGCGACCCAGCGGGGCCCGTCCGGGCTTCGGGGCGAAGGTACCGGTGGCCGTGCCGGTGACGGTCATGCGCGAAGCTCCTTGCCGGTCAGCTCCAGGAAGACGTCCTCGAGGGTGTGCCGCTCCACGGAGATCCGTTCCGGCATCACTCCGTGCTGCGCGCACCAGGTCGTGACGGTGGCGAGCAGCTCCGGGCCGACCTCGCCGGTCACGCGGTACGCACCGGGGGTCAGTTCTGCCGCCGCCGTCTCGGGCGGCAGCGCCTTGAGGAGGGTGGACAGGTCGAGGGCGGGACGGCCGGTGAAGCGCAGCGTGTTCTCCGCGCCGCCGCGGCACAGGTCCTCGGGGCTGCCCTGGGCCACCACCTTGCCGCCGTCGATGATCGCGACGTCGTCCGAGAGCTGTTCGGCCTCGTCCATGGAGTGGGTCGTCAACACGACGGTGACGCCGTCCGTGCGCAGCTCGCGCACCAGATCCCAGGTGGCGCGCCGCGCCTGCGGGTCGAGTCCGGCCGTCGGCTCGTCGAGGAAGACCAGCTCCGGCCGCCCGACCACGGCCATCGCGAGCGCCAGCCGCTGCTGCTGGCCGCCGGAGAGCCGGCGGTAGGGCGTACGGCCGCATGCGCCGAGGCCGAGGCGTTCGACGAGCAGGCCGACGTCGACGGGGTGCGCGTGGAGTCCGGCCGTGTGGCGCAGCATCTCCTCCGCGCGGGCACCCGGGTAGACCCCTCCGGACTGCAGCATCACTCCAATGCGGGGACGGAGGGCGGCCGCTTCGGAGACCGGGTCCAGGCCGAGGACCCGAACGGTTCCGGCGTCCGGTCTGCGGTAGCCCTCGCAGGTCTCGACGGTGGTGGTCTTCCCGGCGCCGTTGGGGCCGAGGACCGCCGTGACCGTGCCCGCCCCGACGGAGAGATCGAGGCCGTCCACCGCGCTCTTCCGGCCGTACCGCTTGACCAGACCCTGCACCTGGACGACGGGGTCGCTTCGCATGCCCGGCAGTGTACGGAGCGCAAGCCGGGGCGCGGACTTCAGGGGCCGGAGCGGGGCCTTCCCCTTGGGTCCGGGGCGGCCCGCCCTCCTCACTTAGGTGACCCTAAGTGATCGAGCCCACCCTTCGGCGTACCGATCTTCGCTTGTCGCGGTCCGGGGAATTACGCAACAATGGCGTTGTGAAATACGCGGGCGAGGCTCCGGAAGCCGCGGCGGTCGAGGCGACCGCCGCGACAGGCGTGCCCGCTCCCACCGTGCCGTTCGGCGACGAAGGCCAGCGCAGCACCCGGAACCGCGTGGCCAGGTCGATTCTCGACCACGGCCCCTCCACCGCTGCCGAGCTCGCCCTGCGGCTCGAACTGACCCAGGCCGCGGTCCGCCGCCATCTGGACTCGCTGGTCACCGACGGCGTCGTCGAGCCCCGCGAGCAGCGGGTCTACGGCTCGCGCGGCCGCGGCCGCCCCGCCAAGGTTTTCGCCCTGACCGACGGTGGGCGGGACGCCTTCGAGCAGGCCTACGACCACCTTGCTGCCGACGCCCTGCGCTGGATCGCCGAGGCGGCCGGCGGAGGCGAGAAGGGCGCCGCCGCGGTCGCGGCCTTCGCCCGCGCCCGCCTCGCCGCCCAGGCCGAGACCTATCGCGAGGCCGTCGAGGGCGCCGCACCGGAGGACCGCACCGAGGCGCTGGCGAAGGCGTTGACGGCCGACGGGTACGCTGCTACGGCACGCAGCGCACCGGTCGGTGAACAGCTCTGCCAGCACCATTGCCCGGTCGCCCACGTCGCCGAGCAGTTCCCGCAGCTGTGCGAGGCGGAGACCGAGGTCTTCTCCCGCCTGCTCGGCACGCATGTGCAGCGACTGGCCACGATCGCCCATGGCGACGGGGTCTGCACGACCTTCGTCCCGAAGGCGGGCCACGGCCCGCAGCCACCGGGCAAGCGCACCACCAGGACCACCACAGCATCTGCAAGCACGGCCGGGAGGAACCCCGCATGACTCTCCCCACGGAGACTGCCCACCCCGAACTCGAGGGTCTGGGCAATTACGAGTACGGCTGGGCCGACTCCGACCTCGCCGGTGCTTCCGCGAAGCGCGGCCTGTCGGAGGACGTCGTCCGCGACATCTCCGCGAAGAAGTCAGAGCCCGAGTGGATGCTCAAGCTGCGCCTGAAGGGGCTGCGCCTCTTCGGCAAGAAGCCCATGCCCAACTGGGGCTCGGACCTGTCGGGGATCGACTTCGACAACATCAAGTACTTCGTGCGCTCCACCGAGAAGCAGGCCGCTTCCTGGGAGGACCTGCCGGAGGACATCAAGAACACGTACGACAAGCTGGGCATCCCCGAGGCCGAGAAGCAGCGCCTCGTCGCCGGTGTCGCGGCGCAGTACGAGTCCGAGGTCGTCTACCACAAGATCCGCGAGGACCTCGAGGAGCAGGGCGTCATCTTCCTGGACACCGACACCGGTCTCCGTGAGCACCCCGAGCTCTTCAAGGAGTACTTCGGCACGGTCATCCCGGCGGGCGACAACAAGTTCGCCTCGCTGAACACCGCCGTCTGGTCCGGTGGCTCGTTCATCTACGTGCCGAAGGGCGTGCACGTCGAGATCCCGCTGCAGGCCTACTTCCGGATCAACACCGAGAACATGGGCCAGTTCGAGCGGACGCTGATCGTCGTCGACGAGGGCGCCTACGTCCACTACGTCGAGGGCTGCACGGCGCCGATCTACCAGTCGGACTCGCTGCACTCGGCGGTCGTCGAGATCATCGTCAAGAAGAACGCCCGCTGCCGCTACACGACCATCCAGAACTGGTCGAACAACGTCTACAACCTGGTCACCAAGCGCGCCGTGGCCTACGAGGGCGCGACCATGGAGTGGGTCGACGGCAACATCGGCTCCAAGGTCACCATGAAGTACCCGGCCGTCTACCTGATGGGCGAGCACGCCAAGGGCGAGACCCTGTCCATCGCCTTCGCGGGCGAGGGCCAGCACCAGGACGCCGGCGCCAAGATGGTCCACATGGCCCCGCACACCTCTTCGAACATCGTCTCCAAGTCGGTGGCGCGGAGCGGCGGCCGCACGTCCTACCGCGGTCTGATCGAGATCGGTGAGGGCGCCGAGGGCTCGAAGTCCAACGTGCTCTGCGACGCACTGTTGGTCGACACGATCTCCCGCTCGGACACGTACCCGTACGTCGACGTCCGCGAGGACGACGTGTCCATGGGCCACGAGGCGACCGTCTCCAAGGTCAGCGACGACCAGATCTTCTACCTGATGAGTCGTGGGCTGTCCGAGGACGAGGCCATGGCGATGATCGTGCGCGGCTTCGTCGAGCCGATCGCGCGTGAGCTGCCCATGGAGTACGCGCTGGAGCTCAACCGGCTGATCGAGCTGCAGATGGAGGGCGCGGTCGGCTGACCCCCAACCCGGCCCGCCCCCGAAGCAGCACTGTTTTCTGACGTAATGAGAGAGAGCACGACGACAGCTATGGCTGAGCCTGAGAACTCCCCCAAGGGCCTCCGACAAGCTCCGGTCCAGGGGGGACCCCCAGCGGCGGGTGCCACGACCACCGGATCGATCGCGGTGGCCGGCGAGTCCACCATCGCCACCCGGATGAGTGCGCCGCCGTCCTTCGACGTGGCGGACTTCCCGGTGCCGCACGGCCGCGAGGAGGAATGGCGCTTCACGCCGCTCGAGCGGCTGAAGGGCCTGCACGACGGCACCGCGGCCGCCGACGGCGGCGGGGTCAGGGTCGAGGTCACCGCGCCGGCGAGCGTGACCGTCGAGACCGTGGGCCGTGACGACGCCCGAGTGGGCAAGGCCGGCAAGCCCGTCGACCGGGTCGCCGCTCAGGCGTTCTCCGGCTTCGAGAAGGCCTCGGTCGTCTCGGTGCCCAAGGACGCCGTGCTGACGGAACCGGTGCGCATCGCCGTGCACGGTGAGGGCGGCACCGCGTTCGGGCACCAGATCATCGAGCTCGGGGCCTTCGCCGAGGCCGTCGTCGTGATCGACCACACCGGTGACGCGGTGCTCGCCGCCAACGTCGAGTACCACCTCGGCGACGGCGCCAAGCTGACCGTCGTCTCCGTGCAGGACTGGGACGACGGCGCGGTCCACGCCGGGCAGCACACCGCCCTGGTCGGCCGCGACGCGACCTTCAAGTCCGTCGTGGTCACCTTCGGCGGCGATCTCGTGCGCCTGCACCCGCGTGTGCGCTACGCGGGCCCGGGGGCCGAGGCCGAGCTCTACGGCCTGTACTTCACCGACAACGGCCAGCACCAGGAACACCGGCTCTTCGTCGACCACGAGGCCCCCAACTGCCGTAGCAACGTGGCGTACAAGGGCGCTCTGCAGGGCAAGGACGCGCACGCCGTATGGATCGGCGATGTGCTGATCCGCGCCTCGGCCACCGGTACGGACACCTACGAGCTGAACCGCAACCTCGTCCTCACCGACGGCGCCCGCGTCGACTCGGTCCCCAACCTGGAGATCGAGACCGGCGAGATCGTCGGTGCCGGTCACGCCTCGGCGACCGGCCGCTTCGAGGACGAGCAGCTCTTCTACCTGATGTCCCGCGGCATCCCGGCCGACGAGGCCCGCCGTCTGGTGGTCCGGGGCTTCTTCGCCGAGCTCGTGCAGCAGATCGGCCTGCCGGACGTCGAGGAGCGCCTCATCTCCAAGATCGAGGCCGAGCTGGAGGCGTCCGTCGCATGAGCGTCGAAGGATTCGCCCGCGTCTGCGGGCTGAGCGAGCTCGAGGAGGGCATGCCCAAGCGTGTCGAGCTCGACGGTGTGCCGGTTTCCGTCGTCAGCACCGAGGGGGAGGTGTTCGCGATCCACGACATCTGCTCACACGCGAACGTGTCGCTCTCGGAGGGCGAGGTCGACGACTGCACCATCGAGTGCTGGCTGCACGGCTCGCGCTTCGACCTGCGCTCCGGGAAACCGTCCGGCCTGCCCGCGACGCGCCCTGTCCCCGTATACCCCGTAAAGATCGAAGGGGACGACGTTCTCGTCTCCGTCACCCAGGAGTCCTGAGGCACCCATGGCAACGCTTGAGATCCACGACCTGCACGTCTCCGTCGAGGCCGAGAACGGCCCTCGCGAGATCCTGCGCGGCGTCGACCTGACCGTGAAGCAGGGCGAGACGCACGCCATCATGGGCCCCAACGGCTCCGGCAAGTCCACCCTGGCCTACTCGCTCGCGGGCCATCCGAAGTACACGGTCACCAGCGGCACCGTCACCCTCGACGGCGAGGACGTCCTGGAGATGTCCGTCGATGAGCGCGCGCGGGCCGGCGTCTTCCTCGCCATGCAGTACCCCGTCGAGGTCCCCGGCGTCTCGGTGAGCAACTTCCTGCGCACCTCCGCGACCGCCATCCGCGGCGAGGCCCCCAAGCTGCGCACCTGGGTGAAGGAGGTCAAGGAGGTCATGGAGCGCCTCAACATCGACCCCTCCTTCGCCGAGCGCAATGTCAACGAGGGCTTCTCCGGCGGTGAGAAGAAGCGCCACGAGATCCTGCAGCTCGAGCTGCTCAAGCCGAGCATCGCGATCCTCGACGAGACCGACTCCGGTCTCGACGTCGATGCCCTGCGGATCGTCTCCGAGGGCGTGAACCGGGTGCGCGAGAGTGGCGAGGTCGGCACCCTGCTGATCACGCACTACACGCGCATCCTGCGGTACATCAAGCCCGACCACGTCCACGTCTTCGCGGGCGGCCGCATCGCCGAGTCCGGTGGCGCGGAGCTCGCGGACAAGCTGGAGGAAGAGGGCTACGAGGCGTACGTGAAGGGTGGCGCATCCGAGTGACAGAGCTGCCGGGCCTCCTCGACACCGAGGCGATCCGCAAGGACTTCCCCATCCTGGACCGCCAGGTTCACGACGGCCGGAGGATCGTGTACCTGGACAACGCGGCGACCTCGCAGAAGCCGCGCCAGGTGCTCGACGTGCTCAGCGCGTACTACGAGCGGTACAACGCCAATGTGCACCGCGGCGTGCATGTGCTCGCGGAGGAGGCCACGGCCGCGTACGAGGGCGCCCGCGACACCGTCGCCGGCTTCATCAACGCGCCGAGCCGCGACGAGGTGATCTTCACCAAGAACGCCTCCGAGTCCCTCAACCTCGTGGCGAACATGCTGGGTTGGGCCGACGAGCCGTACCGCGTGGACGACCGGACCGAGATCGTCATCACGGAGATGGAGCACCACTCCAACATCGTGCCGTGGCAGCTGCTCGCACAGCGCACGGGCGCGAAGCTGAAGTGGTTCGGCCTCACCGACGAGGGCCGTCTCGACCTGTCGAACATCGACGAGATCATCACCGAGAAGACCAAGGTCGTCTCGTTCGTCCTCGTCTCCAACATCCTCGGCACGGTCAACCCCGTCGAGAAGATCGTGCGGCGGGCACAGGAAGTCGGCGCGCTCGTCGTCGTCGACGCCTCGCAGGCCGCCCCGCACATGCCACTCGACGTCCAAGCGCTGCAGGCCGACTTCGTGGCCTTCACCGGGCACAAGATGTGCGCCCCGACGGGCATCGGGGTGCTGTGGGGCCGCCAGGAGCTGCTCGAGGATCTGCCGCCGTTCCTCGGCGGCGGCGAGATGATCGAGACCGTCTCGATGAACTCCTCGACCTACGCCCCCGCCCCGCACAAGTTCGAGGCCGGTACGCCCCCGATCGCGCAGGCCGTCGGGCTGGGTGCGGCGGTGGACTACCTGAAGTCGGTGGGCATGGAGGCAATCCAGGCTCATGAGCACGCCATCACGAGATACGCGGTGGAGCGTCTGCTCCAGGTGCCGGACCTCAGGATCATCGGTCCGATGACGGCTGAGGACCGCGGCGCCGCGATCTCGTTCACGCTCGGCGACATCCACCCCCACGATGTGGGCCAGGTGCTCGACGAGCTGGGGATTGCGGTCCGGGTCGGCCATCACTGCGCGCGGCCGGTCTGCCTGCGGTACGGAATTCCCGCGACCACGCGAGCGTCCTTCTATCTGTACTCCACGCCGGCCGAGGTCGATGCTCTGGTCGACGGCCTGGAGCACGTACGGAACTTCTTCGGGTAGAGAGGTCGCTCGTGAAGCTGGATTCGATGTACCAGGACGTCATCCTGGACCACTACAAGCACCCGCACGGGCGGGGGCTTCGGGACGGGGACGCCGAGGTGCACCACGTCAATCCGACGTGCGGCGACGAGATCACCCTCCGGGTCCGTTACGACGGCGAGACCATCGCCGATGTGAGCTACGAGAGCCAGGGCTGTTCGATCAGCCAGGCCAGCGCATCGGTGCTCAACGAGCTGCTGGTCGGCAAGAGTCTCGACGAGGCGCAGAAGATCCAGGAGACCTTTCTGGAGCTGATGCAGTCCAAGGGACGGATCGAGCCGGACGATGCCATGGAGGAGGTGCTGGAGGACGGTGTGGCGTTCGCCGGCGTCTCCAAGTACCCGGCCCGCGTCAAGTGTGCTCTGCTGAGCTGGATGGCATGGAAGGACGCCACCGCCCAGGCCTTGGGCGACGGCGCAGCGAAGGAGACGGTATGAGCGAGACCACCACCAAGCCCGCGAGCGAGGAAGAGGTCCGCGAGGCGATGATGGACGTCGTCGACCCCGAGCTGGGCATCGACGTCGTCAACCTGGGGCTGGTCTACGGGATCCACGTCGACGACACCAACATCGCCACCATCGACATGACGCTGACGTCCGCGGCCTGCCCGCTGACCGATGTCATCGAGGACCAGGCGAAGTCGGCGACCGAAGGGATCGTGAACGAGCTCCGGATCAACTGGGTCTGGATGCCTCCGTGGGGTCCCGACAAGATCACCGACGACGGTCGCGAGCAGCTCAGGGCGCTCGGCTTCAACGTCTGACGGCTCGCCGCCCCGCGGCTTCACCGTCCCGCGACCTCGTCCCGCGGCTTCACCGTCCCGCGACCTCGTCCCGCGGCTTCACCGTCCCGCGACCTCGTCCCGGGACTTCACCGTCCCGCGACGTTGTCGTCCGGGGACCTTGTGGTCCGGGGACCGGCCCTTGACGTCCCAGCCTTGCCCCGCCGGGTCCACGCCCAGCGGGGCAAGGCTTTTCGCGCGTACGGGCGCCCGTGGGCTGTACGGCTGGGCCGTAGGCATGATGCCCGCGCCGCGTCCCGGTGCGGCCCGCGGGCGGCGGGCAGACTGACGGGCCTGGCCCTGCCCAGGACCGCACTCACCGACTGAACGCGCGCGGCGTTTGTGCGTACGGCCGTACACAACGGTGTGTACGCTCGTACGCATGATGTGGCTGATGCTGTCCGGCGCAATCCTCGCCGAGGTCCTGGGCACCACCGCGATGAAGTACAGCGACGGATTCACCCGGCTGTGGCCCTCGCTCGCCACAGCGTCCGGCTACCTCGTCGCCTTTGCGCTGCTTGCGCAGACGCTCAAGACCATGTCCGTCGGCACCGCCTATGCCGTCTGGTCCGGCATTGGCACCGCGGCCATCGCCGCCATCGGCATGATCTTCCTCGATGAGTCGGCGTCCGCCCCGAGGCTGATCGGCATCGTGCTCGTCATCGCCGGAGTCGTGGTGCTCAACCTCGGCGGAGCGAGTCACTGATGGCCCGCCGCTACGACCCCGACCGTCGGCAGCGGATCATCGACGCGGCGATCCGGGTCGTGGAGCGGCGCGGCCTGGACGGGCTCAGCCACCGCTCGGTCGCCGCCGAGGCCGACGTCCCGCTGGGCTCGACCACGTACCACTTCGCCACGCTCGACGATCTGCTGGTGGCGACGCTGCGACAGGTCTGCGTGGAGCCGCCGACGGCAGTAGAGGACTGGCGGCGCCACCTGGACTCGGAAGGCCCGCTGGCCGACCGGCTCGCCGCGCTCCTGGACGAGCTGATGGCGGGCGACCGCGCCCGTATGCGGGTGGAGTACGAGCTCTACCTCGCGGCGCTGCGCCGCGAGGCACTGAAGCCCGTGGCCGCCGAATGGCTGGACGCGGCGGTCGCGGTCCTCCGCGACTACACCGACGAGCAGGCCACGGCGCATGCCCTGATAGCGCTGCTGGACGGGCTGCTGCTTCAACTCCTGCTGACGGGGCGGCCGTTCGACCGGGCGGGGGCCCGCGAAGCCCTCGCCCGGGTCATCGGCTGAGCGGTCCGCGGGCCCTCTTACTGCCGTCCGCGGGCCGTCCATTTCCGGTCCGCGGGCCCGCCCATTGCCCGTCACGGGCCGTTCACTGCCGGCCCGCCCACTGCCGGTCGGCGGGCCGTGCACTGCCGCGCCGCCGTGAACCGCTGAGTCCCGTGCGGGCTACGGGCGGGGACAAGGCCACCGACCACCCGGTGACGAGTCGGAGCGGTTCAGAGGGGGTTGGGTCGTTGCTTGAGCATCCGTGACCGGACCGCCACCGACCGAGGGCGACGAGGACGGTCTCACCGCACCTCTGCCCAGCTGGAGCCGCCCGGGGGTCTGACCGTTGAGACCGGTTCGCATCGGCGGCCCCTGGGCCGTTAGGTTTCGAACATGACCGACACGACTGCTTCTCGTACCACCGGCGCCGTCGGCGCCGGTCTCGCCACCGTCGCCGCGGACGGCACCGTACTCGACACCTGGTTCCCGGCCCCGGAGCTGGCCTCCGAGCCGGGCCCCGCGGGGACCGAGCGGCTCGGCGCCGACCGCGCCGCCGAGCTCCTGGGCGAGTCCGCGCCCAAGGCCCTGGGCCGGGACGTGCGGCGTGGAGTCGAGATCGTCGCCGTACGGACGGTCGTCGCGTCCCTGGACGACAAGCCGCTCGACGCGCACGACGCGTACCTGCGGCTGCACCTGCTCAGCCACCGCCTGGTCCGGCCGCACGGCCAGAATCTGGACGGCATCTTCGGGCTGCTGGCCAACGTCGCGTGGACGAACCTGGGGCCGGTGCCCGGCGACCAGGTCGAGAAGGTACGGCTCGCGGCCCGCGCCGACGGCCTCAACCTGAATGTGACCAGCATCGACAAGTTCCCGCGGATGACCGACTACGTCGTCCCGTCCGGCGTTCGGATCGGTGACGCCGACCGCGTACGTCTCGGCGCCCACCTCGCGTCCGGGACCACCGTCATGCACGAGGGCTTCGTCAACTTCAACGCCGGCACCCTCGGTACCTCCATGGTCGAGGGCCGGATCAGCGCGGGCGTCGTGGTCGGCGACGGCTCCGACATCGGCGGCGGTGCGTCGATCATGGGCACCCTGTCCGGCGGCGGCAAGCAGATCGTGTCCATCGGCGAGCGCTGCCTGCTCGGAGCCCAGGCAGGCATCGGCATCGCGCTGGGAGACGAGTGCATCGTGGAGGCCGGGCTCTATGTGACGGCGGGGACCCGCGTCACACTCCCGGACGGCAACGTCGTCAAGGCGCTGGAGCTCTCGGGCGCCGGCAATCTCCTCTTCCGCCGTAACTCCACCACCGGCACGGTCGAGGTCCTCCCGCGTTCGGGCTCCTGGGGCGGCCTCAACGAGGCGCTGCACAGCCACAACTGAGCCCTCCGCCGTAGCCGGAGCGGCTGATCGACCAACGGCACCCGATCGTGACGACCTGGCGGCGCGTCCCGCTGCGACGGCTACGGACGGCCCGGCAGGCCACCCCGGCCCGCCGGGCCGTCGTCGTTCCGCACCGGGCCGTGCCGTGGGCACGCGACCGAACGGCTGACGGCGCTGTGTGGCGCGGGAGCATGCCCGGAGACGCGCCTACCGCCCGTGGCAGGCTCGAACGGTACGGCGAGCACGCAAACGGAGGTGTCATGCCCGGCGAGCCCGGAGACTCGCTTGCTGCCGCACGCCCGCGGCCGTCGGCCGTCGTGTTCCGCGCCCCGGCTGTCTTCCGCTCCCTGGCCGTGTTCCGCGCCGCAGCCGTGTTCCGCGCCTCGGCCGCGCTTGGCCTCCTCGCCCTGGCAGGCTGCGCCGGAGGCACCTCCGACGACACGGCCACGCCGACGTCCTCGCCCGCCGGATCCGCGACCCTCTTCCCCGGAGCACAGGACGGCGGGCCTGAGGACAGCATCAACTTCCCGCACGTACCGGTCGGAGAGTCGGCGGACATGGATGTCGAGGTGCGGAACGAGACGGGTGAGAGGTGGGAGCACGGGCGGCCGCATATCGCCGGAGAGCGGGATGCCGGTGCGGAGTCGCCACCGGGGGAACCGTCTTCCAGGAAGTCCCGAAGCCGGACCACCGAACCCCGCGGCAGGACCACACAGCCGCCCACTTACGCGATCGTGGCCGACGGCTGTGGTGACGAGACGCTGGCGCCCCACGGCATCTGCAGGTTCCGGATCCGCTACACCCCCCGCAGCGGCGAGCCCACCGCGGTCGGCCTGGAGATCGATTCCCCGACATGGCCGATCCGCGCGGTTCTGTCCGGCGGCACGGACGAGCCGGACACCACCGAGCCCGCCCCGCAGTCCACATCCGGGCCTCCCGGGGACGGCACCCGCGGACCATCCGGCCGGCCCACAGGGCCCCCCGGCCCCACGACTCGCACCGGCCCTCCGGACACCCCGCCCGACTCGCCCCCCACCGATCACCCGACGGACTCCGTCACCTCCCCGGGGCCAGGCCTTTGAGGCCGCCGCCCGTCCCGCGTGCCCTGCCGAGCACTTCCACATGAATGGAGTCGTCGTCGCGCAGCACGAACGTGATGTCTCCGCCCCGTTGGCGCCGCCACGGCACAAGGAAATAGCGCGTACTGGACTTTCCGAGAACGCGGAATCCGGTGCAGCGGAAGCGAAAGGGCTGATGCGCTTTTCCGCGGTCCGTGCACGAAATGTCGGGGGAGGCAGGGGAAATGGGCGTACGCGAATGGACGAGCACCGGGGTCATGTTCCGGAAGTCGTGGACCGCGTCACCCAGGGCGTCGGCCCGCCCCGCCCCGTATGCGTAACGCGCCATGTCGAAGAAGACGACCATCGCCAGGACGGCGATCAGCAGCCCCTCGGCACTGCTCCAGTACCGGTCCCGGCGGCGGTGCGGCCCCCGGCCCAGATACAGCGCGAACATCAGCATCACCACGCCCAGGGCCACGAAGAACGGCGGCACCAGATCCCGTGGCCAGCCGGGATCGAGACGCAGCGTCACGGCCTGCCGCCACCACTCGGGCTCGAGGAAGACCGGGAAGCCCAGCAGCAGTAGTACCGCACCGGTGGCGGCCAGCACCCGGTACACCAGTCGCCGTGACGTCTCCGCCTCGGGTCGGGAGAGCCGGCGCTCGGTCAGGCGGAAGACGAGCAGCCCGAGAATGCTCAGTATCAGCATGATCCACAGAGGCAGGAACAGTGCGTCCGGACTGCCGAGCAGATGGTCCTGCGTGGAGAATTCCAGCTCGCTCACCCGGACGCCGAAATAGGAGTAGTACGCGCTCCAGTAGGTGCTGCCGAAGTAGTAGAGCAGGCCGAAGACGACCGTCCCGGGCGTCACCACATAGGCGGCCTTCTCCAGGAAGGACTTCCCCTCCGGTTCCTGCCCCGTCACCTGCTCTCGTCCCATCTGTCGGTATTCGGAAGCTAATACTCCAGTGCGGTTTTGTGATCTATCCAGTGGGTCCGTCGGCGGATCGTCGTTGGTAGTGGCTGCGTCGGGCTGTTGCTTGGTGGCGTCT
>NZ_JBFAYQ010000027.1:0-20158 GCF_040681345.1 Streptomyces sp. NPDC051776
GCAGTGACGGGCATCGCCGTACATGGCAGGCTCACCCAAGCCAGCACGCCTTATACGCGGTTCGTGTTCCTCGGTACCCAGGTCTCGCCTCGGGCCTCCTCCAGACCCCACCTCACGATGACGCCCTTGCCTCCGGCTCGGGGTTAGCACCACCTCTTCCCCCAGGGAACTTCCACCCCCAAGCAATCGCCCATGCTGGGCGCACCACGACGGAGCCCCCGGAGCGCGTCGCTCCGGGGCCTCCGCCATGTTCGCTGCGGGTGTTCGCCGCTGTCCGGCGCCCCTGGGTCGGCCTGCGCGCAGGCACGGGATGCGGTGGTCGTCCCGGCTGCGCGGCCCCCGACTCCCCTTCTAGGGCTCGAACTTGTAGCCCAGACCGCGCACCGTCACCAGATAGCGCGGGGCCCCCGGGTCCGGCTCGATCTTGGCCCGCAGCCGCTTGACGTGCACGTCGAGGGTCTTGGTGTCGCCGACGTAGTCCGCGCCCCACACCCGGTCGATGAGCTGCATACGGGTCAGCACCCGGCCGGCGTTGCGGAGCAGCATCTCCAGCAGGTCGAACTCCTTGAGCGGGAGGTCCACCTTGCCACCGCCGACCGTGACCACGTGCCGGTCGACGTCCATGCGCACGGGGCCCGCCTCCAGGGCCGCCGGTACGACCTCCTCCGGCTCCCCGCGCCGCCGCAGCACCGCACGGATGCGGGCCACCAGTTCACGGGAGGAGAAGGGCTTGGTCACATAGTCGTCGGCTCCTATCTCGAGCCCGACGACCTTGTCGATCTCGCTGTCCTTGGCGGTCACCATGATCACCGGGACGTTGGAGCGGCCGCGCAGCTGGCGGCACACCTCCGTACCGGGAAGCCCCGGCAGCATCAGGTCGAGCAGTACGAGGTCGGCGCCGTTGCGCTCGAACTCGTCCAGCCCCTCGGGCCCCGTTGCCGCGATGGCGACCTCGAAGCCCTCCTTGCGGAGCATGTACGACAGCGCGTCGCTGAACGACTCTTCGTCCTCAACGACGAGAACTCGGGTCACGGAAGGACCTCCGGGGCAGGAAGGGTTTCATCGGTGAAGGTCTCGTAGGGCGGGTCGGAGTCGTCGTCGACTTCGTCGGGGCCTACGAGGGACCGGTTGCGGCGATCGGCCTGGTCCCGGTCCCGTTCGCGGCCCGCCTCCGGCAGCCGCAGTGTGAAGGTGGAGCCCTGTCCTTCGGCGCTCCAGACCGTGACCTCCCCGCCGTGCGAGGCGGCCACGTGCTTGACGATGGCGAGTCCGAGACCGGTCCCGCCGGTGGCGCGCGAGCGCGCCGGATCGACGCGGTAGAACCGCTCGAAGATCCGCTCTTTGTCCCGGTCGGAGATGCCGATGCCCTGGTCGGTCACGGCGATCTCGAGCATCTCCCCGCCGGGCGCGGTGACCCGGCGCGCGGCGATGCCCACGCGCGTACGGGCCGGGCTGTAGTTCACGGCGTTCTCGACGAGGTTGCCGAGTGCCGCGGCGAGCTGGCCGCGGTTGCCCCACACACGGAGGTCGGCCGTACCACCGGCGGCCATGGTGATCTGCTTGGTGCCGGCGGCGTGGCGGCAGCGGTCGATGGCCTCGGCCACCAGCTCATCGACGCGTACGGCCTCGGCGTCCTCCAGCGGGTCGTCGTTCTGCACCCGTGAGAGGTCGATGAGCTCCTGGACGAGGCTGGTCAGGCGGGTCGCCTCGACCTGCATGCGCCCGGCGAAGCGGGTGACCGCCTCCGGGTCGTCCGAGGCGTCCATCACGGCCTCGGAGAGGAGGGAGAGAGCGCCGACGGGGGTCTTGAGCTCGTGGCTGACGTTCGCGACGAAGTCGCGCCGCACCGCTTCTATGCGCCGCGCCTCGGTCAGGTCCTCGACCAGCAGCAGCACCAGCCGCGAGCCGAGCGGGGCGACCCGGGCCGAGACGGCGAGCCCGTCGCCGCGGCCGGCGCCGCGCCGGGGGAGGTCCAGCTCGATCTGCCGTATCTCGCCGTCGCGCCTGGTGTCCCGAGCCATCACCAGCATCGGATCGACGGCCAGCTTCCCGCCGCGCACCAGCCCGAGCGCGTACGCCGCGGAGCTGGCCTTCACCACACTGTCCGACTCGTCGAGGACGACCGCCGAGGAACGGAGGACGGAGAGCACGGTGTCCACGCCGGGCGGTAGAGCAGCGTCGGTGTGCAGCGAGCTGCGGGTCGGCTTGGCCTGCTCCCGCTCGCTCCAGCGGAAGGCCAGCATGGCGACGACGCCGGTGCACACGCCGGCGATCGCTGCCAGTGCGGCAACCGCCGCGTTCACGTCCATGCGTCCAGATTAAGCGGGTGGTGAGGACGCTCCACAGGCCGTCGGAGGTGACCCCCGGCACTCGTTGCCGAGAGTTCACCTGCAGGTCGTGGCTGGTTCATCCTGGTCAGACGGGTGTCAATCGGCGGTCGGGGCAGGGTTTACGGATGGGCCGCCCGCCGTTGCCAAGAGTTCATGGTGAAGTGGGTGGGCGTTCACTCGGGCGGCTCGAAGGGGACGCACAGGGCCCCGAGCGTGGATGCTGGTGAAACCAGCCAGTTTGAGAGATGAGGATTTCGATGCGGGACGCATACCACGAGGAGCTCGATTCGATCAGCGAGGGCCTGGTCGAGATGGCCCGGATCGTCGGCTCCGCGATCGGCCGGGCCACGACGGCGATCCTCGACGCGGACCTCAATCTCGCCGAGAGCGTGATCGCTCAGGACGAGAAGGTGGACGGCCTCCAGCGGGACCTGGAGCAGCGCGCGATAACCCTTCTGGCACGCCAGCAGCCGGTCGCCACCGACCTGCGTATCGTCGTCACCTCGCTACGGATGAGCGCCGACCTGGAGCGGTCCGGCGACCTCGCCCAGCACGTCGCCAAGCTCGCGCGGTTGCGCTTCCCGGCGTCGGCTGTGCCGCAGGACCTGCACGCCACGATCCTGGAGATGGGGCAGCTGGCCCAGCGGCTGATGGCCAAGGCGGCCGAGGTCATCATCACCAAGGACGTCGACCTGGCGCTCCAGCTCGAGCAGGACGACGACGAGATCGACCTGCTGCACCGCACGCTCTTCCAACACCTGATGGACGACCGCTGGAAGCACGGCATCGAGACGGCGGTCGACGTGACGCTCCTGGGCCGCTACTACGAGCGCTTCGCGGACCACGCGGTGTCCGTGGCGCAGCGCGTGGTCTACCTGGTGACGGGCGAGCACGCGGACGAGATGACCCCGCCGATCACGGTCGAGTAGGCGGAGGCGCGCGACACCTCACGGCGCGCGTGCCGGGAGGGCCGGCGGCGGCCGGCCCCGGCGCGGCGCTGCCGGCCACCGACGGTGCGGGGCCCACGAGGGTGCGGGGCCCACGAGGGTGCGGGGCCCGCGAGGGGGGCGCCCCCCGTACGCGGCGATACGCGGCGTACGTGCTGTGCGGCTGTGCGCGATGCGGGCCCGGTGCGGGGACGAACGACCCGGTGACGGCGCCAACGACGTGGGCCCGGGACGTACGACGGCGCCCACGGGCGTACGGCCGTGCGCCCTCGCGCTTCGGCGCGCCGTTGGTGCGCCTGCGGACCTGGGTAGGCACGTGAAGACGTTCTGCCTTCGAGGAGGAACCCCATGGCCGACTCCCCCAGCACGCACACGCGCCGCGAGCAGCCGTCCACGGACCGCTCGTCGCAGGTGGCCGACGTGCCGGTCCCGATCGTCGCCGCATGCGGCTGCGGATCCGGTTGCGGCTGCGGCTGCCAGAGCGGCGGTCCGTGCCAGTGCGGCGGCTGCTGCGGCTAGACACCCCAGCACGGCGGCTTGGCCGCGCATCTCAGCGGGCGAGCGCCTCACCACCGCCCTCCGCCGCGGACGGAACGCGAGCCCCGGCCGGTGATCCGGCCGGGGCTCTACCGCGTCGCGCCCCGTTGAGACGGGCCTGGGCGGCGCGCCGTCCGCACCTGCGGCCCCACCATCCGGTCCGCGCGAGGCGGTTCGACGGCTCCGGGGCTCGGCATGGGCCTGTTCCCGGTCTGCTTGCGATCAGCCCAAAGTGCCGTATTCCTCCGGCCGTTGGGCCAGATCGGGTTGACGCTATGTGCTGAGCGCACGGCTGCAGAGGTCGGAGCCCGGGCCACCGGCGGCTCCGGAACGCTCGATGTGTTCCAGCAGAACACCGCCCAGGAGGCCCGGCAGAACAACGGCAACCCCAACAACCTCACCCTGACCGCCACCGGCAGCCGCACGCAGGCCCACTGCGTCGCCGTCGACCGGTCCACCAACATCGGCACGGTCAACCGGTAGGTTCGGACCAGCAGTCCAACGGCCCAGCGACTGCCCCGGGCCGGCGAAAAGCCCCCTACCCACGGAAAGTCCGCAGGTAGGGGGCTTATTCGTGCGTCCTTAGCCCTTCTTGCCCTGGTTCTTGACGGCCTCGATCGCCGCCTTCGCCGCGTCCGGGTCCAAGTATGTGCCGCCCGGGTTCAGGGGGCGGAAGCCGGCGTCCAGGTCGTACGCCAGCGGGATTCCCGTGGGGATGTTCAGGCCCGCGATGTCGGCGTCCGAGATGCCGTCCAGGTGCTTGACCAGTGCGCGCAGCGAGTTGCCGTGCGCGGCGATCAGGACCGTACGGCCGGTCAGGAGGTCCGGGACGATGCCGTCGTACCAGTACGGCAGCATGCGCGTCACGACGTCCTTCAAGCACTCCGTGCGCGGCCGGAGCTCCGGCGGGATCGTGGCGTAGCGCGGGTCGTCGCTCTGCGACCACTCGGAGCCGTCCTCGATCGGGGGCGGCGGGGTGTCGTACGAGCGGCGCCAGAGCATGAACTGCTCCTCGCCGAACTCGGCGAGCGTCTGCGCCTTGTCCTTGCCCTGGAGCGCGCCGTAGTGGCGCTCGTTGAGCCGCCAGGAGCGATGGACCGGGATCCAGAGCCGGTCGGCCGCTTCCAGAGCGATCTGCGCGGTGCGGATCGCGCGCTTCTGGAGCGAGGTGTGGACGATGTCGGGCAGCAGGCCCGCGTCCTTGAGCAACTCGCCGCCGCGGAGTGCCTCCTTCTCGCCCTTCTCGGTCAGGTTCACGTCCACCCAGCCGGTGAACAGGTTCTTCGCGTTCCACTCGCTCTCGCCGTGGCGGAGGAGGATCAGCTTGTACGTCGCGTCGGCCATGGCCCGAGCCTAACCAATATTCGATGGCGCCCCGCACCCCGCTCCCGTAAGCTACGCCGCCGGAAGGTGCCTATTACGTGTCCGGCCAGGTCGCTTCGGGGGGTCCGCCATGTCCGTCACCGCTGTGTGGCGCGCTGCCAAGGAGAGCGTCTCAGGGCTCCCCCGATCCTTCTGGTGGCTGTGGACCTCCACCCTCATCAACCGTCTCGGCGCCTTCGTCGCCACCTTCATGGCCCTCTACCTGACCATGGAGCGCGGCTATTCGGCCTCGTACGCGGGCGCGGTCGCCGCATTGCACGGTCTCGGCGCCGCCGTGTCCTCCGTGGGCGCCGGGGTGATGACCGACCGGCTCGGGCGGCGGCCGACGCTGCTCATCGCGCAGCTCTCGACAGCCGCGTCCGTTGCGCTGCTGGGTTTCATGACCCATCCCGTGGCCATCGCGGCCGTCGCCTTCCTCGTCGGCATGGCGAGCAACGCCTCGCGCCCGGCGGTCCAGGCGATGATGGCCGACATCGTCGCCCCCGAGGACCGAGTACGGGCCTTTGCGCTCAACTACTGGGCGATCAACCTGGGGTTCGCGTTCTCCTCGGCCGGAGCCGGATTCGTCGCCGAGCACAGCTACCTCCTCGGCTTCCTCCTCGAAGCGGGGATGACGCTGGTGTGCGCGGTCGTGGTGTTCGTGAAGCTCCCCGAGTCCCGCCCCGAGGTGGCGCGCGACGCCGACGGGGCGGAGCAGGAGCCGCGGATCTCCCTCGGGACCGTCCTGCGCGACAGGCGCTACATGAGCGTTGTCGCGCTGTCCTTCTTCATGGCCCTGATCTTCATGCAGGGGTATGTGGCGCTGCCCGTAGCGATGGGTGAAAGCGGCTTCTCCAGCTCCGACTTCGGCGCCGCCATCGCCGTCAACGGTGTGCTGATCGTGGCCCTCCAGATACCGGTCACCCGCTTCATCGAGCACCGAGACCCGACGCGCCTGCTGATCGTCGCGGCGCTGCTGGCCGGGTACGGCTTCGGGCTCACCGCGTTCGCCGGGTCCCTGGCGGCGTACGTCCTGACCGTCTGCGTCTGGACACTCGGCGAGGTCATCGGGTCCCCGACCCAGATGGGACTGGTGGTGCGGCTCTCGCCGACCCACGGACGCGGGCGGTACCAGGGGATGTTCACTCTGTCCTGGTCGGTCGCCGCGCTGATGGCCCCGGTGGCCGGCGGCCTGGTGATCGACGCCTACGGGGCCGACTGGCTGTGGGCGGGCGTCGCGACGGTGGGCACGGTCACCGCGCTCGGTTACTGGCTGGTGCTGCGGAACCTCCGCGAGGGGGACGAGGAGACGGCGTCCGAGGGCAGGGAGACGGCCGAGAGCGGAACGACGGGGGCCAAGAGCAGGGAGACGGCCGACGACGGGGCGACGGCCGACGACGCGGATCGGGCGGCGTCACGGCCGTGCCCGCCGAGCCCTCCGCCACCTCCGAGCCCGCCCGGCCCCGTACGGGCCCCGTGACCTGAGCCTCGCCGCGGGTGACCGGACCGCCGGTGTCACTCCGAGCCGGACGACCGGCGCGTCAGGTGCGCGAACGCCTCGAGATTGCGCGTGGATTCGCCGCGCGCCGTCCGCCACGCGTACTCCTTGCGGATCGCGGTCGCGAAGCCCATCTCCAGAAGGGTGTTGAAACTGCCGTCCGCGTTCTCCAGGACCGTGCCGAGCAGCCGGTCGAGCTCCTCCGGCGTCACCGCGGCCAGCGGCAGCTTGCCGACGATGTAGATGTCGCCGAGCGAGTCGATCGCGTAACTCACGCCGTACAACCGGGTGTTGCGCTCCAGCAGCCAGCGGTGGACGGCCGCCTCGTTCTCGTCGGGGCGGCGGACGACGAAGGCGTTGACCGACAGCGAATGCCTGCCGACCACCAGCGAACACGTCGTCGACAGCTTGCGGGTGCCCGGCAGGGTCACCACATACCTGCCGTCCGCCGGGCTGTCCCACTCCAGGTCCGCGTCCTTCAGGGTCCGCTCGACGGTCTTCCGGACGTTCGGATCAGCGTCTGCGTCAGCCATGGAGCGAGCGTAGACGACGTCGTTCGTGCAGCGCCGCGGTGTACAGGTCCGCCGTCGCCGCGGCCGCCGTGTCCCATCCGAACGACGCCGCGTGCCGTGCCGCCTCCGCGCCCATCCGTTCCGTCAGGGAGGGGTCGTCGCTGAAGCGGCGGAGCGCCCGCGCATAGTCGGCCGGGTCGTGGCCGGAGACGAGGAAACCGCTCGCACCATCCCGTACGGCGACGGGCAGACCGCCGACGGCCGCCGCGATCACCGGGGTCCCGCAGGCCTGCGCCTCCACCGCGACCAGGCCGAACGACTCGTTGTACGAAGGCATGACCAGGACAGAGGCCGCCCGGTACCAGTCCGCGAGCTGCTCCTGCCCGACCGGCGGGCGGAAGCGGACCACATCGCAGATTCCGAGCCGGGCGGCCAGCTTCTGCAGGCCCTCGGGCTTGGCGAGGCCACTGCCGCTGGGGCCTCCCACGATCGGTACGACGAGCCGCTCGCGCAGCCGCGGCTGCTCCTCCAGGAGTTCGGCGATGGCACGCAGCAGGATGTCCGGCGCCTTGAGCGGCTGGATACGGCCCGCGAAGAGGGGGATCAGCGCGTCCTGCGGCAGGCCGAGCCGGGCCCGGGCGGCGGCGCGGCCCTCGCCGGGGCGGAAGCGCTCCAGGTTCACACCGGGATGGACGACCGCGACCTTGCGGGGGTCGGCCTCGTAGTGGCGTACGAGTTCGTCCGCCTCCTCGGCGGTGTTCGCCACGAGCCGGTCCGCGGCGCCGACGATCTGTGTCTCGCCGATGACGCGGGCGGCGGGCTCGGGGGTGTCACCCGCGGCCAGGGCGGCGTTCTTGACCTTCGCCATGGTGTGCATGGCGTGCACCAGTGGCACGCCCCAGCGGTCGGCGGCCAGCCAGCCGACGTGGCCGGAGAGCCAGTAGTGGGAGTGCACGAGGTCGTAGTGACCGGGGCGGTGGCCGGCCCAGGCCTGCATGATGCCGTGGGTGAAGGCGCAGAGCTGGGCGGGCAGCTCCTCCTTCGCCAGGCCCTCGTACGGGCCCGCGTCCACGTGGCGCACGAGAACCCCGGGCGCCAGCTCGACGGCGGGCGGCAGCGCGCCCGTGGTGGACCGCGTGAAGATCTCCACCTCGATGTTGAGCGCGGCGAGGCGGCGGGCGAGTTCGACGATGTAGACGTTCATGCCACCCGCGTCACCGGTGCCGGGCTGGTGGAGCGGTGACGTGTGCACGCTGAGCATCGCTATGCGACGGGGGCTGCGCGGGGCACCCGGGAGCCGCAGCCGGCCGGATCCCGTGAGGGGACCCTGGACACGACCGCGCAGTGCTCCGAGCCTGGACGCGTACTGGCTCACCGTGCGAGACCTCCTTGCTGGACGCCGGACGTACCAGTCCTGCCAAGCGTGTAACCAGCGCAAAGGGCCTCATCATTTCCGCTTTGCCAAAACGTGATGCCGGTCGCGCCGGGGGGCGGTACGCGCGAGGCGGCCGGGGCTGCCGAGCCGTACGGGGCTCGGGTGGGTCGTATCGTCACTCGGTTCGTCCCCCTCGTCACCCCCTCGTCCCCCTCGTCACCCCTCTCGTCCCCCTCGTCCCCTTCGTCACGCGCCGGCTCCCCTGACTCCTCCGGGTCCCGGCTCGCGCGGGCGACTGCCCCGGCCGGGGTCGGGCACACCGGGGCCGGCGCCTACCCTCTTCGCATGGTTTCCCGCATCCCCCCGTCCCGGCCCGTCGGGAATGTGACGCGTGGGACGACCAACCCCAACCGTCTACGGCGGATGGACCGGTGGATCGCCGCGGTGCACGGTGCGGCCCTGCGCCGGTCGCCGGAGCCCGTCGCCGTCGATCTCGGGTACGGCGCGGCGCCGTGGACCGCCGTGGAACTGCTCGCCCGGCTCCGTACCGTACGGCCGGACGCACGCGTCGTCGGCATCGAGATCGACCGCGCACGCGTCGAGGCCGCCCGCCCCTACGAGCGCGACGGCCTCGTCTTCGCCCACGGCGGCTTCGAGATCCCCCTTCCCTCGGCCCGGACCGCGGAAGGTAGACGGGCGGTGCGGACGCCCGGCGGCCTCCGACCGGTGCTGATCCGGGCCGCCAACGTGCTGCGCCAGTACGAGGAGGCCGAGGTCCGGGCCGTGTGGGAGGGGCTGTGCGGGCGGCTGGCGCCCGGCGGGCTGCTCGTGGAGGGGACGTGCGACGAGATCGGGCGGCGGCACGTCTGGGTCGCGCTCGGGCCCGAAGGGCCGCGCACGGTCACGTTCGCCGCCCGGCTCGGCTCCCTCGCCCAACCGTCCGACCTGGCCGAACGCCTTCCCAAAGCGCTGATCCACCGGAACGTCCCCGGCGAGCCCGTGCACGCCTTCCTGCGCGACCTCGACCGGGCATGGGCGGCCGCGGCACCACTCGCCCAGCTCGGCGCGCGGCAGCGCTGGACGCGGGCCGTACGCGACCTCGCGGCCGACTGGCCGCTGACCGGCGGGCCCAACCGCTGGCGGCAGGGCGAGGTCACGGTGCGATGGGATGCGGTCGCGCCGCGGGGGGCGTGAGGAGGGCCTTCCACGATCCGCGAACGCGCGAGGAACGGGACTCCCACGGTCCGCGAGCGCGCGATGAGGGCCTCTCACCCACGGCGGTCCGTGGGCGCGCAGTCGTCGTCCCGTCCCGGTGGGGGTTCGGGCGCGCGCGTGCGCCAGTGGGTCAGGCTCGCGCGGACCGCCGGGAGGTGGACGTCGTCCGCCGCGGACGCTGCTTCGGCGTCGGCGACCACGGCTTCCAGCAGACGGGCCGCGGCCGCCGCGTCGCCCGCGTCCCCCACCAGGGAGGCATGGGCGTGCCGGTAGGCGAGGACATCCGGATCGGCGGCGCCGAACTCGCGCACACCGTCGTCCACAAGGCCCGCGAAGAGGCGTACGGCCCGCGTCAGACGCTCCTGGCGAGCCGCCACTGCTCCTCCGAGCGCCTCCTGCCGTACGCGGAGGGCGAAGTGCGCACGAGCCGTCAGTCCCTGCCGGGTCCGGCCCGTGCCATACGCGGGGTTACGAGTCAGGGCCAGGTCCCCGCTGAGTCCGACCGTCCGCTGGGCGGGAACCGGGCACTGCTCGACGGACGTGGGCAGGGTGACCGAGAGCCGCCGGTGGAGCAGCGCCAGGTCGAGGTGGTCCGGCCCCTCCGGAACTCCGTCCGCGAGCAGGTGCAGCAACTCCCCCGTGAAGCCGGTGAATTCGGCGTCCGCCCCGTAACGCGCTCTTTTCGTACGGCTCGTGGACGTCAGCAGATGGACGTCCGCCGCTGCCGGGGAATCGAAGGCGCGTCCCGAGAAGCAGCAATCGAGGATTGCGACCTTGTGGCGTGCCGCGGAGTGGGCCAGGGCAGCGAGGACGTCGTCGACCGGCAGCGAGGTGCGGGCCGCCCGCGCGGGCTCGTCAACGGAGCCGGGCAGGGCCAGGCACAGGCGGTCGCCCTCGGCGAGGAGTCCGTGGCCCGCGTAGTAGAAGAGGCAGAGGTCGAGCCGGTCGCCGCCCCGCGCGGGCATCAGGTCGAGGACGTCCGAGGCGCGCTCAGGGTCCACGCGGGTGCGCACCCTGCTCGGGTCGAGCAGCCCCCACGGCCCGGTCAGCGCATCGGCGAATGCCCGTGCGTTGGCCGCGGCCTGCGGGATGGGACGGAGTTCGCCGGGCGCCGTGTGACTTGCCGTGCCGACGAGGACGGCCGCGGAGCGCAGACGCCGGGGTACGCCGACCGCCCATGCCTCACCGGTCAACCCGCCCTGCCCCGGCCCTCGTTGTCCGCCTGCTGCGGATCCTCGTTCCGGCGGTCCGGGGCTACGTTCCCGTGGTCCGGGGCTAGGTTCCGCCGGGCCGGGGCCGGGGTCGTAATCGGGACCGCGCCGCCGAGGGCCGGGGTCCCGCGGTCCGGGGCCGGGTCCGGGGCCGTACGGTCCGAGGTCGGGTCCGGGGCCGTACGGTCCGAGGTCGGGTCCGGGGCCGTACGGTCCGAGGTCGGGGCCGCGCCGCCGGGGGCCGGGGTCCCGCGGGCCGGCTCTCCCGCCATGTCCGTACCACCCGGGTCCGCCCTGTCCCCCGTGCCGCCGCCCGCCACGAAGCGCTCAAGCCTCTCCTGCACCGCCTCCGCCTCGGCAGGGCTGCCCGCCGACAATTCCAGCTCCGCGCCGTCCGGTCGCACCGCGCGGAAGCTGATACGGCGGCTCTTGACGCGCTCAGCCAGCCACATGCCGAACGCCCCGATGCCCGCGCTCAGCAACGGCTCGACCGCGCCCAGCAGTTCGGACGCGTCGGCCAGACCGCCCTGTTCCCCGGCCCCCGGCGGGGCCATCCGCACCCGAGCGGACCCCGCCAGTTCCTCGTCGTCGTCCAGCCATGCGGCGAGGTCGCGGGCGAGGGTGTCCGCGTCCGCCGCGGTGCCTGCGAATTCAAAGGTGAGCGCATCCACGGTGCGGCCCCATCGTCGTGTCCCTCGGATGTCCTCGGTACGGTCGACCCGGTCAATCATGCTGCTGTGCATACGGGTTGACGCATCTCTCGCGGCGCCGGCGCCGTCGGCCGCATCAGCGCCCCGGAAGGTCCGGGAAGTGCGGGAAGTGCGGGTCGGCGGCGTCGCCTCGTCCTCCGCCGGTCCCGGCCGCCGCCCCCGCCCCTCTCCCCGCTCCAGCCCCAGCCCCACGCCGTGCTGCCGTGGCGAACAGCGGTGGCCGGCCCGGGATCTCGTACGGGAAACGGAAGACCGCCGAGGCCTCCCGGGCATCCACGAGATCGCCGAGGATCCGCTCGACCTGCCCCAAGTGCCCCTCCGGCACGCCCTGCCGGTACGTCTCCTCCAGCCACGCCCGGTTGATCGCCGTGACATTGCTCCAGGCCGTGGCGGCTTCGCCGCCCCGCGGCACGCACACCACCGCGCGCCCCTCGACTCCCGTGCCTGGTACGGCCGTTGCGGTATCCGACAGCGTGGCCGCGACCACCTCCGCCAGGTGCACCGGCTCCGGGCCGTCCGCGGCGAGGGCGACCCGGAGCCGGTAGGCGCGTCCCGCGTATCGCCGCGCCGCGTCCCGGTACGCGCCCGCCGCCCGTTGGGCGAAGGGGTCCGGCGGAACGGGCTGCTGGTACACCGGGTTCGGCGTGCCGGGCGCCGCGAGCCGCCCGTACTCCTGCGCGAGATAGGCGAGCCGGGAACGCAGCCCCTCGCCCACCTCGTACGGCTCCAGGCAGACACCGACCAGGCTCTGCTGCTGCTGACGGGCCAGGGCGTCCCACACCGGCTCCCAGGACGACGCGCCGCCCGGCAGCGGGTGGACGAGGACGCCGACGCGGAAGCGGGCGTCGTACCGCGTCGACCAGGCCCAGCTCAGTCCTTTGCGGACCTCCGCGATTCCGGGCAACGACCCTGCCCCCGAGGCTCGTTCGGCATCCGCGGGGTGTGCGGTCCGCTCACCGGAGGACGGCCCGAACGGCATGAGCGCATGGCGCACCCCGGCGGCGTCGAGTCCGTCCGCCCGTACGTGGCGCGGGGCGGCCTGCAGCCGGGCGCGCAGCGCTCGCGCCGCGGCCACCGCGCCCGCGGCATCGGGGGCGTGGACCTGGCCGAGCAAGGCGCAGGTCACCCGCCGCGCAGCCGGGTCGTTCGCATACCGGATCTCGTAGCGGTGGCCGCTGCCCGGCTGCCACAGCTCCGCGAGCCAGACCTGCTCGCGGGCCGCCGCCTCGGCCCTGCGCTGCTCCTCCGGGATGCCCGCGAAGCCGCCGTGCTCGGCGGCCGTGGGCGCGGGCTCCAGCCGTACCCCGGTCCATGCCCAACTTCCCTGCGGCCCGGTCGAGATCAGCACGTCGTCCGGGGCGGCGCCGGGGTGCGCGGTCATGCCTTCGGCGACTGCGGGTCCGGGCCACCGCCGGGAGCGCGGGACGCGGCGCTTCCGGTTCCGCCCGCCGCATCGCCCCGGCCCGTCCCGCCGGTCCTGCCGGATCCGCTGGTCCCGCCGGGCCCGCCGGGCCCCTCACCGGCGGTGGGCCCCCAGGCGCGCGCGTCGTACCCGGCTCCGGCCGTCGGTCCCTGCTGCGGAGGCGCGGGGTACGGCGGCGCTCCGGCCCCGGTGCCCTGCGGCGGCACTGCCGCCGACGGCGGCACCGGGCCCCGGGAGGGCACGCTGCCCTGTCCCGGCATGGGGCCCTGTCCCGGCACGGGGCCCTGTCCCGGCACGGGGCCCTGTCCCGGCACGGGGCCCACGGCCGTGCCCGGCACGGGCGCCGCGGGCATCGCGGCCTCTTCGACCGGCGGCAATCCCTGCGGGAAACCGTAAGAGTCCGGTACGTCGATCCCCTCGATCGCCACGAACAGCCCTTCCCGGCACGCCAGATGCACCGCCTCGCGCATCGCCTGCGGCCGGTCGGCACGCATGACCTCCTCCTCGGGGGAGTTCTGCCCGAGGATGCCGCGGAAGAGGTCCCCGACGAACTGTGCGATGAGCGTGGCACCGCGACGCGAACGCCACATCATCCAGCCCAGGTAGAGGCTCGATCCGTAGGAGAAGACGGACACGTACGCGTTGTACGGGCCGTCTGACAGCACCAGCCGGTTGGCGACCCCTGCGGATCCGGGTCCGACGGCCCGCATCCTGCGCTCCCGCACGACCAGCGGGCTGCGGCGCATCCGCAGGGTGCCGCGGATCTGGCTGTAGACGGAGGACGCGCGGTCCTCGCGGTCGGCCAGGAGCACCCGCCAGGCGGCGATCGGTTCGGTGACCCGCGTCAGCAGCAGGACCAGCCAGAAGGAGACACCGGACGCGATGAAGGCGAACACCAGCCATCCGGCGCCGCCGCTGTCGCCGCCCGACTCTCCGTACCCGTACGACGATTCGTAGCTGCTGCCCGCGCCCGCGATGAACGTCATCAGCCCGATGAACCCGGGGATGACGAAGACCACCGCCGAGACGACGAACGCCCGGAGCCACAACTGGAGAACCACCCGCCAGCCGACGCTCTCGGCGAGCGACAGCTCGATGTCCCTGTGCCGCAGCGTCTTGTCGAGGTAGGCGGCATTGCCGTCCCCGCCCCGCCAGCCCGGCAGCTGCATGCCGTCGCCCGTGATCACTCGTCCCCCCAGATGTGTCGCGCCCCGAAACCGAGGGGTGACACGCTGCCACGCCGGAGACCCAAGTGCACTGGAATTAGGGGAACTTGACACCGTACGGACAAGACGCGGACGAGCGGCCCCGGCTGCCCGCAGGTACCGGTGCGCAGCAGCGGCGCGGGGCGAGGCGCGCCCTGGCCGTTGCCCGTGCGGGGTCCGCCGAAGCGGCGGACAGTGGAAGGCAGGAAAGGCAAGGCAGCCGACCGGCGTCCCCCGACGTACGAAAGGCATGGGCCCATGAAGCGCAGGACTCTCGGTGGCACCGGCATCTCGGTCAGTGAATACGCGCTCGGCGCGATGATGTTCGGCAGCTTCGGCAACCCCGATCACGACGAGGCGGTGGGCATGATCCACCGCGCCCTGGACGCGGGCATCAACATCGTGGACACCGCCGACATCTACAGCCGGGGCGAGTCGGAGGAGATCGTCGGCAAGGCCCTCAAGGACCGCCGCGACGACGTCGTCCTCGCCACGAAGGGGCACGGCCCGATGGGCGACGACGACAACCGCCGGGGGAGCTCGCGGCGCTGGCTCACCCGCGCCGTCGAGGACAGCCTCCGCCGCCTCGGCACCGACCGGATCGACCTGTACCAGGTCCACCGTCCCGACCCGGCCACGGACATCGACGAGACCCTGTCCGCCCTCTCCGACCTGGTACGGGCGGGCAAGATCCGGGCGATCGGCCACTCCACCTTCCCCGCCGAGCAGATCGTGGAGGCCCAGTGGACGGCCGAGCGGCGCGGCCACATCCGCTTCCGCACCGAGCAGCCGCCGTACTCGATCCTCGCCCGCGGCGTGGAGGCCGCGGTCCTGCCGACCGCGCAGCGGTACGGCATGGGCGTGCTGACCTGGGGCCCGCTCAGCGCGGGCTGGCTGTCCGGCAAGTACGTCAAGGCGGCGGACGTCGACCTCGGGGAGGGCGGCGGCCGCGCGGCGCTGGAGCAGCACAAGTTCGATCCATCGCTCCCGGGCAACGCGCGCAAGCTGGAGGCGGTGGGCGAGCTGATGAAGCTGGCCGCCGACGCGGGGCTCAAACTGCCGCATCTGGCGATCGCGTTCGTACGGGCCCACCCCGCCGTCACCTCGGTGATCATCGGGCCGCGCACCCCGGCACACCTGGACGACCTGCTGCGGGGCGCGGAGACGGAACTGAGCGGGGACGTCCTGGACCGGATCGACGAGATCGTGCCGCCGGGCACCGACCTGAACCGGGACGACAGCTACTACGTGCCGCCGGCGCTCGCGGACAGCACCCTGCGCCGCCGCTGACCCGTGCGGTCGACGCTCCCGTCAGGCCATGTGGAGGGCCGCGAGGAGGGCGTCCACGAGGTCCCGGTCGCGTTCGTGGCTGATGCGCAGGCGCGCGGCGGAGGGCGGCAGCCAGGCGAGGCGATCGACCTCGCGGTTCGGCACGAATGCCCCCTCGGTGGCCTCGGCCGCCCAGTACAGGACCTCCTTGGGCCGGGCGTTCGCGACGTAGTGGGCGCTGGGCAGCCGGGATCCGGGTTCGCAGTCGTAGCCCGTCTCCTCGAACACCTCGCGCAGCGCGCCGCGCAGCGGGTCCTCGCCGGCCTTGAGCTTGCCCTTGGGGTGGGACCAGTCGTCGTACTTCGGGCGGTGCACCAGCGCGATCTCGATCGACTCGGTGTGCCGGCCCGACCGCGGAGTACGGCGCCACAGGACACACCCCGCGGCCCGCACCGGCCGCTCCGGCGCGTTTCGTGCCGCGCCACGGCCCCTGCCCTCGCCGCCGCCCATCAGACGCTCACCGCCATGCGCTGCCAGATCCTGCCGAAGGCGTACCTCGCGGCCTCGACGTCGTGGCGCTGGTCGGCGTGCAGCACGCCGAGCGCGTACGCCGTCGCCGGGGCGATCCGCGGGGTACGGGCCGCCGCCGCTGCGGCCGCGGCCGCCTCCGAGGCGTCGTGGTGCCGGTCCAGGGCGTGGGCGGCGCTCAAGAGCCGTGCGCTCCACGACGGCTCGCCACCGCGTACGCGCGGGTCCACACCGCGTGCGCGCAGGTCCACCGGGTCCAGCACCTCCTGCCCGTAGCGGCGCAGCCGTACGAGCAACCGCACCTGGTGCCACGGCGCGTCCTGCTGCTCGGTAGCGGGCGGCGCGTCGGCGGTGGCGGTGGCAGCCAGGCCGTGGACGAGCGCCTCGGCGTTGTACGGATGTCCGGCGCGGTACAGCGGCAGCATCCCGACCGCCTCCACCAGCCGCTCGTGCACCGTGTCCACCAGGGGCCCGAGCACCTCGTCGGCCGGCCCGTCGCAGTCGGCGCCGTCGAGCGGCGCCTCCGAGGCCAGGACGGCGACGGCGTCGGCGACCGCGTGGAAACGGGAGGAACCGAGCGCCTGGAGGGCCGCGGAGTGCGACCTGGTCCTGGCCAGGGTGAGCTGCCGTTCGAGCAGCGCTCCGGCGCGTGCGGCCCCGACGGTGAGGGCGGCGGGCGCAGCCTCGCCCGGGCCGCCGCGGGCCGAGCCGGTACGCGGCTTCGGGGTCTCGGCGCCGTGACCGCCCCGCACGCCCGCGGCCCTGGCAGCCGGGGCACGGCGGGCAGCCGGAGGGCGCCTTGCGCCGACGGACGTCCCGGGCCCGCTTCCCCGTGGAGCCCCGCTCGCGGCGCCCGGCTCGCCCGTCTCGTTCCCGGCGAGCGCGGGTGCCCCGCCCCCATCGAAGAGCTCCGGCCGGGCCGGCTCGGCGCGCCCCCCGATGCCGGGCGCACACCCGTCCTCGTACCTGCCCCGGTCCTGCGCCGTGCCGTACGGGGGGCTGCCGCAAGGCACCGCGTCCGCGCCCGCGAGGCGCTGCAGGGCCGCCCGGAGCCGGTCCAGACGGGCCGTGTAGGTGTGCTCGCGGGCCAGGGTGCCCGAGAGCCAGACCAGCTCGGCGCGGAACGGGTCGGCCCAGGCCGTGTCGGTCAGCGGTCGGAAGATGTGCAGCGCGCCGCTGATCCGCCGGGCCGAGCGGCGCAGCCTGCGGGCCGCCTCGACGGCCTCCTCGGCGTCCGCACCGCTCTCCCGGTGCAGCCGCAGGCTGCGCAGGAAGTCCGCAGCCTGGGCGTGCAGATAGGCGGCCAGCACGTCCCTCCCCGACCCGTCGGCCGAGGCGGGCGGCTCGGGTGCGTGTCCCCTGAGGAGCACGCGGCCCGTCCCGGGAGCGGCGTCACCGCGGGAATCCTGCGGCTTGTGTCCGGATCGGTCCGTTCCGGGCACGGTGCCGGGCAGGGCGACGTGTTCCGGCCACGGAGAACCGTCTCCGTCCCCGTAGCCGCCCACAGGGTCACGATGTCGCTGGGCCACGCCGGCGCCTCCGGGCGTCGATGAGCATTTCCTGCACGTTCCGCAGCGGCTGCCCTTCCGCATCCACCGCGTGCCGCGTCCAGTTGCCGTCCGGGCCGAGGTGCCAGGAGGCGGTGTTGTCGGACATGCCGGTGTCCAGGAGCCGGATGAGATACGCCCGGTGGGCCTGATCTGTCACCCGCACCAGCGCCTCGATCCGGCGGTCCAGGTTCCGGTGCATCATGTCGGCGCTGCCCAGCCAGACCTCGGGCTCGCCCCCGTTGCCGAAGGCGAACACCCGCGAATGCTCCAGGAAGCGGCCGAGGACGCTGCGCACCCGGATGTTCTCGGACAGGCCCGAGACGCCCGGCCGGAGCGCGCAGATGCCGCGCACCCACACGTCGACGGGCACACCCGCCTGCGCGGCCCGGTAGAGGGCGTCGACGACGACCTCGTCGACCATCGAGTTGACCTTGACGCGGATGAACCCGTCCCGGCCGGCCCGGTGGTTCGCGGCCTCCTTGTCGATCCGCTGGACCAAGCCGTCGCGCAGCGAGCGCGGAGCGACGAGAAGACGCCGGTAGGTCTCGCGGCGTGAGTAGCCGGAGAGCCGGTTGAACAGGTCGGACAGGTCGGCGCCGACCTGCTGGTCCGCGGTCAGCAGCCCCAGGTCCTCGTAGAGCCGCGCGGTCTTCGGGTGGTAGTTGCCGGTGCCGACGTGGCTGTACCGGCGCAGGGTCTCGCCCTCCTGGCGTACGACAAGCGACAGCTTGCAGTGCGTCTTCAGCCCGACGAGACCGTAGACGACGTGGCAGCCGGCCTCCTCCAGCTTCCGCGCCCACTTGATGTTGGCCTGCTCGTCGAAGCGCGCTTTGAGCTCGACCAGAACCAGCACCTGCTTGCCGGACTCGGCCGCGTCTATCAGCGCGTTGACGATCGGGGAGTCACCGGACGTCCGGTAGAGCGTCTGCTTGATCGCGAGCACGTCGGGGTCGTCCGCGGCCTGCTCCAGGAAGGCCTGGACGGACGTCGAGAACGAGTCGTAGGGGTGGTGCAGCAGCACGTCCCGCTCGCGCAGCGCCGCGAAGATGTCGGGGGCCTGCGCGGACTCGACCTCCGCCAGGTCCCGGTGGGTGCCAGCGACGAACTTCGGGTACTTCAGCTCGGGCCGGTCGAGCTTGACGAGCCCGAAAAGGCCGGTGAGGTCGAGCGGGCCGGGCAGCGGATGGACCTCGGCCTCGGAGATCTTCAGCTCGCGGACGAGCCGGTCCAGGACCCGCGGCGCCATGGACTCCTCGACCTCCAGGCGCACCGGCGGCCCGAAGCGGCGCCGCATGAGCTCCTTCTCCAGGGCCTTCAGGAGGTTCTCGGCGTCGTCCTCCTCCACCTCCAGGTCCTCGTTCCTGGTGACCCGGAACATGTGGTGGGCGAGGACCTCCATCCCCGGGAACAGCTCCTCCAGGTGCGCCGCGATCACGTCCTCCAGCGGCACGTACCGCTGCGGCGACGCCTCCAGGAAGCGCGAGAGCAGCGGCGGCACTTTCACGCGCGCGAAGTGCTCGTGCCCGCTGACCGGGTTGCGGACGACGACCGCGAGGTTCAGCGAGAGGCCCGAGATGTACGGGAAGGGATGCGCGGGGTCGACCGCCAGAGGGGTCAGGACGGGAAAGATCTGCTGCCGGAAGAGCGTGAACAGGCGGGACTGTTCCTTCTCGGTCAGCTCAGGCCAGCGGATGAGGTGAATGCCCTCGTCGGCGAGCGCGGGGAGCACGTCCTGCTGGAAGCAGGCGGCGTGCCGGGCCATGAGCTCCCGCGACCGCGTCCAGATCAGGTCCAGCACCTCGCGGGGCTGCAGACCGGAGGCGGAACGGGTGGCCACACCGGTCGCTATACGGCGCTTCAGTCCGGCGACCCTCACCATGAAGAATTCGTCCAGGTTGCTGGCGAAGATCGCCAGGAAATTGGCCCGCTCCAGCAGCGGGGTGGAGGGGTCCTCGGCGAGCTCCAGTACCCGCTCGTTGAAGGCCAGCCAGCTGCGCTCCCGGTCCAGGAAACGGCCTTGGGGGAGCTCACCGGTGTCGCCGTCCTCCTCGTAACCGTCCAGATCGGCGTCGAGGTCGGGGTCCAGGTCGGAGGCGACCGCGGCCACGGTGGCCGGGCGGTGCGCGGCTATGGAACCGACCGAGGGCTGCACGTGCTGGACCGAAGCCCGGGCGCTGGAGTCGTTCATGTCCTCATTGTTCCGCGCCGCGGCCCGGAAAGGCGCGCCGGAACCAGGGGGACGCGCGGCTCGTAGCCGTCGTGTGGGGTCGGTCGGCACAGCGTGCTGCATTCAGCGATGCT
Source organism: Streptomyces sp. NPDC051776 (assembly GCF_040681345.1). Taxonomy (NCBI): domain Bacteria; kingdom Bacillati; phylum Actinomycetota; class Actinomycetes; order Kitasatosporales; family Streptomycetaceae; genus Streptomyces; species Streptomyces sp. NPDC051776. Next base: position 19,974 of record NZ_JBFAYQ010000027.1, read on the forward strand.
CGCAAGCGCGGTTGAATCAGCGGTAACGCCAACATGGCGGACAGGCAAGCGCCCCCCTGCGACGGGGTGGCGGCGCTCCCGGGCGGCCTCGGGGCACCTGCGGGAGGTCTCCGGTACGGCGGCGGGCGGTACGGCCGCACCGGGTCGCCGGGTGCGGCCGCACCGGGTCGCCGAGTGCGGCGTAC